>CAYJDZ010000088.1:0-5766 GCA_964368955.1 uncultured Mariniplasma sp. | reverse complement strand
TTAAATATTTTTACATGATATAATATTTTTAAGCATACACATTTACTTCAAAAACATATTCTAAATGATTGTAGAGGTATATATATGGGGAAAATTATAGGCATCATTTTATTGTCATGTTTAAGTGGTCTTTTTTTGCTAGAATTTATGGGAACATCTAATTTAACTATCAATGATATTGATAAAGATTTGAGTGTTTATAGTGACATAATTGATGATAAAAAGGCTTATGGATATGAAATAGAAACAACTTATGTGGAAGCAATCACTAAAGCAAAAACTTCAGATACTGAAAAATATATCATTAACGATATATATGCATATCATCAAACATTTTCAAATCTCAAATTAGAAAAACAAGAGTATAAAGAAAATCTTGTTCTTATTAAAGCATCTGGAAATGAGTATTATCAAAGAGTAGCAAGAAAAGCTCGAATTGGCAATCAACAGGAAAATGTTCCATTTTTTAAATCATATGATGAGAGTATGTATACAGACATTCTTGATTTTTGGAATAATCCAATGTTTAGATTTGGAACAAAGATTGAAAGTAAAACAACTGGGTTTAGTGTTTATACAATTGATCTGAATGCAAATGAAAAAGCATATATTGAGTCTTTTATCCATAGATATCAAGATGATCAGATTAGTTTTGTAGGAGACCATTTTGATGTATTAGTCGATATCTATAAAACTAATTTAACGTATATCGAACTCGATTATAGTAAACTTTTAGGAGATGGATTCACTTTAAAACAAAAAATACGGTTTAATCGAAGCTTAGTTCTAAATACTTCTGAATTAACTCAAGATGCAATCGATTTAAATAATATTGAAGAAAATGTAGACACACTGAGTTCTTATATGGCTGAAAATGAAACTAAGCCGGTATCAAATGATTATATGAGTTCTGATGCACAACTTTATTTCATAAAAATCGATCAAAAAGGAGAATATAAGTTCACCTCTACATCAGATAATAAAAATCTATCTTTTCTATGGTATTTATATGACCTAGAAGCAAATCAATATAAAACGCTTAAATATGTGCAGGCAACCATTCAATTTGATCCATATGCTGAATACATCTATTTAAATCCAGGGATATATTATATCTATTTATCTCCTCGAGCAATCAATGTGAACCTAGCATCCATATCTTATCAAATCAATATTACTGATGATCATTTAAACAGTGACAATCCTTTGATACAAACAATAACAGAAAATTCGCAAATTACATTTCAAACAGACAATGCTTATGATATAGATGCGTTTAGAATCTCTGGTGATTTTGATTATGTGGTCATTGGTTATTCTTCAGGTCTAGGGTTCGCTTATGGCAATATGACTTCTCAAAATATATCCTATCTCAATCAATCTTATCTAATTCAAAAACCTCAAGGCAAAGATATCATCCTTTATGCCTCTAGTAAAGAAATAGGGGAACAAAAAATTAGTGTCCAATTTTATAAAATCCGAGAGAATCCAATAGAATTTAGTGAAGCAAATTCAATTGATATCTATGCTCGAGATAATTTAATTTCAGCACTTTCTTTTCAAGGTAATGTGGACCGATTTAAATTTACGATCAAAGAACATAGTAGTGCTTTTGTTAGCATCGGCAACGCAGAAGCTATCATCTATAATTCAAATCTAGATGCAGTGATTAAAGATCAAGATGGTCTTTATGATTTAGAAGTGGGATCTTATTTTATAGAGATTTATAATTTTAAGGAAGTCTCAACTGGATTTATAATTGCCCTTGAAACTTATGGAAAAGAAATTTGGTATTTACCTGCAGACTTAGACCAATATAAGATTCAAGGGTTCATTTCAAATCTTAATGATATTGACCTATTTCAATTCACTTTGGATGAAGATACCGCAATTTTATTTGACTCAAAAAATAGAACTAGCGTCTTGGTTTATGGCATTGATAACCCTTATATGGCGACTTTTGATATATCTACAAAATACCCTTATTTTCTACCTAAAGGGACTTATAATTTAACACTTCCAGAAAAGGATAAATTAATTTATAACTTTGAAATGATTAAACTTAAAACACTTCATGAAACTGAATTTGTTGAAGTTGACTCTGTTGAAACATCTTTAAATCATAAGAGTTACACATACACGATGAGTTTTGATTTTGTAGAAGACTCAGAAAAAATTAAAATTCATATTGATCAGAAATCAAAACTAAGTCTTGAGTTTTTAACAGGGTTAAGAGTTAATGGTGTGTTCACCAATGATGCGACTGGGAAAAAATCGTATTTCACATATACCAATACGGATCCTGTGACATATATACAATTTTCAGCACCTGGAGAATTAGTCATAACTTTTCAAACGTTGGTTCAATATTCATATCAAGAATTGATTTATGGCGATCTTAGAATCATCATGAATCTACTTCTAGAAGGGTAGAGAAAAACCATGAAACATATAAAATTATTTATTATCATAATGATGGTCGGTTTTATGTTAACAGGATGTAAAGATAAACCAGGCCTTATTGATGATCCGCACATTCCAATTGATATTATTCCTGATGACCCAGATGATTCCGATGATCCAGATGACCCAGATATTCCAATCGAAGACAAAGTCATTGAAGAAAAGATAAATATCACGACTTACGCATCTGGTGTAGAATTCAATGTATTTACATATAATCCTAAGTACAAACTACCTGAAACCTACATCGATGTAGAAATTAGTGAAATAGATTATTCACCACTTAGACAACAAGTTTGTTTTTGGTATGATATTCACGATAAAGAATATGCAAGAGCAACTTACTATGTCATCTTGCAAGATACACAAAGAACTTTAACTAGGCAACAAATAGTTATTAATGGGGGTCAAAGTCATTTTTCTGGTAGTGCATGTGTAAATGTAGCTGATTTATCATTAGAATATAGAATAATTATTGGTAAAGATGATTCAGATAATTTAAATCCAACCTACGGATACATTAAAGGTTCAGCATGGATTGAATTCAGTGACGGAAATAAGCATAAACGAAAACTAATTACAAATAAATCTTATTCAAACACAACACCAGAAGAAACAGCTAATTTAAAAGCATCATTGGTTTCTTATACATTCGAGATAGAAGATCTAAATAGTGCAATAGAAACAATTGTTGTTGTGATTAAAGATACATTTAATAACATAGTTGAAGCCAAAGCGTTTACTTCAAGTGAAATAAGAAATAGTGAAAATAAACTTAAAGTAACAAACGACATATTTGAAGGACTCGCACCTAATGTTGATTACAAGATTGACGTTTATGCCTATGGTAATGATGGTGTTGATGATTTTGAAAAAGCATTTCTATTTAGAATTAATGCAAAATCATCTAGACTAATGGGACAAACATCATCTGATTTAGTCTCTGCATTCCATGGACTTTACGCTGTTATTTATGAAGCAGAAGAAACAGATGATTCAATGATTATTTCCTATGTGTATTCTAATGAAGACGTTATTTCTTATGGAGAAGAACCAGAAAAACTATATCTTCATATGACACTTTATAATAAAGATAATGAGGTTTTAGGAACCTATCCTATGGAAATAGGAGAACAAAGTGTAAGTATTCCTATTGTTCTTATTGAAGAACGTTCACGCATTGAAATCACTGATCAAAGAGATTCGAAAAAGTTTGATATTCACTTTTTTGGTGAAAAAGATCCAAAAGTCTTTCCTTATGGAACAGAAAATGATTATATATTAAAGTTTAATGGAGATTCTAGCATAGTAACGCGTATTGATATAAAAATATTTGTTGTTGGATATGCGGTACCGATTGAAATATTTGAAAACTTTGATTTTAAAAATAATAATCAATTGACGATTTATCATGATTTATCCAATATCGATAAAATCTTATTTGAGTTCACAGTAACTTATCTAGCTTATGGGAAAACATACACCATCATCACAAGTGAAACCAGATAACACATAATAATAAAGACAGGAAGGATTGATGACATGAAGACTTATGAAGCATTTCACGGAAATATATTAATCTCAGAAATAGGGAAAGAGTTAAGAAAGATAGTTAAAACTGAGAAAACAGCATTTAAGATTCTAACTGGATATGGCGCGTCTTCTGGGAGTTCACAGTCAAAAGGTGCTGCCCTTCGCTCTCTAAGCAAAATGAAAAAAGAAGGGATCATTCAAGGATATGCTCCAGGAGAGATTAAAAATCAGTTATTGCTAGACACTTCTCCCTATTATGATACAAAGACAAGATATGAATCAGTGTTAAAGGGTGATTCTGATTTTGGAAATGATGGCATTATATTTATATTTGTCAAATAATTTAAATGATCTCATAAACCGGGCGACGTCATGTTGTGCCGGTTTATATTTTAAAATCACGAAGCAGATCTACATTAGTTAAATCAGTATAGTAAAGGCCTAAAAATTTACTTTCTTTAAATAAATAGGAATATTGTAAAGATGTTGTTCGTGAATCTTCTATAGAAAACGTCATGCCAACAATAATATCTAGAGTTGTTATTAGACTTGCGAGTATCATGAAAATAGAAGCGGACTTAATGAGTATCATTCTTTTGAGTTCTATTGGAATAGCCTTATTATTAAAATTTTATGAACGTATGCGTTATAATATCATGCATTGAGGATATAAATGACGAAATAAAAATATAAGCACAATTTAAAGAGTAGATAAAATTAAAAAAATGCTAAAATAATAAGAGATAAAAGAGATGTTAATAAGTATTATTTTAGAAAATTAAGGGAGATATAAAGATATGAACCCATATATAATCATAGGCATTTTTGTGTTCAGCATATTATTGCCAAACATTGTTTATATTTTATTAGAAATAAGAAAAAAAAGGAAAAATAAAGATGACAAAAACTAAAAACAAGTATATCCGAGCAAAAGAGATTTTAGTAAAAAAATATGTGATAGCAGCAACCAACCTCTATGGTGTGATTACTATAGATGACCTTGTTTTAGTTTACAATTATCATGAAGAGGAAAGCACAACGAAACAAGAAGTAGAGTCTTTTTTGGAAACGATGACTTTTGATGTTTTAGAAGACGTGACGATCAGAGAAGGATTACTTGCGAACTGGCATTTTGATTTGCTTGATGATCAAGACTTTAAACAAGTCAAAAGTATCCTAGCAATTCAACAAGAAAAACCTAGATACCTACCAGATCGAAAAGAGTTCTTAAGATATCTGGATACTGAGTATGTAGAACCAATGAAACCGTTAAACGCTTTAGAGTTTTTCATCATAGAAAACAGGTTAGTTCCTATTATAGATCCTGAGGATATCAAATATGATGTATTAGAACTCCACGACCAAATCACTGACGGACTACCCCTATCAGATTTTTATGACCATATTAACAATAGAGGATATGAATTTAATGATGAAGCACAATTTGATTTATTTACTGAACTTTTAATCAAGGTTCAAGATCAGACAAGACTTTATGAAAATAATGGACATACACCAATTGAAATTGAAGCATATTTTAAAAAAGATATCAAAACAGCGTAATAAAAAAATAACCTATTAAATTAAATACTAAAAGATCTACATTTATAGACTTTTTAGTATTTTTTGAAGAAATCAACCAAAACTTGATTTAAGTCAAGGAATAATATCCTTAAAGACGATATACTTAAATCAGAAAGGGTGATATAAATGAAAAAAACAGTATTTCAATTAGAGACAGTAACTTGTCCATCATGCATTAAAAGAATA
>CAYJDZ010000087.1:3077-5942 GCA_964368955.1 uncultured Mariniplasma sp. | reverse complement strand
TATAAATTATGTTTGATTTAGTTAATGTATTTTTACCAAGAATTATGGAAGTTGTAGCAAATGAATTTTTTAGAAGTGGTATGGCATATATCGGAGCTGGTATTGCTGTATTTACTGGATTTGGGACTGCAATTGGTCAAGGGATTGCTGCATCTAAAGCTGTTGAAGCAGTAGGTCGTCAACCAGAAGCTTCTGGTAAAATTACATCTACAATGATTATTGGTCAAGCGGTTGCTGAAACATCAGCACTATACGGTTTGATTATTGCGTTTATTTTAACAGGAAAATAAAAAAAGGGATTGATGATTAGTGAAAGAAACATTTGATAAGATCGCTGATATGGTGGAAGATGGATTATACTCTGTAATTAATAATCCTGAAATCGTCGTATTAAATATTCTTGCCTTAGTCGTCTTAATGGTTTTTGTTAGATTGTTTTTATGGAAAAAAGTAACAGCATATCTTGAAAAAAGACAAACTGCTTTATTAGAAGCAATTGATCAAGCAGATGAAGAAAGACGTGTTGCTAAATCTTTACAAGAAAAATCTCTACAAGAATATGAAGGCATGAAGGAAGAAACAAGACAATTAAAAGAAAAACTAACTCAAGAAGCTTATAATGAACAAGATAAGCTCATTTTAAGCGCGAAAGAGGAAGCTAAACGTCGTTTGGAACAAGCAGAAAAAGATATCGAACATGAAATTTTTAAAGCAAACGAAGAAGTTAAACAATCGATTAAAGAGATTGCTTTTTCAGCTGCCGCTAAAATTGTCAAAAGAGAAATTGATGAATCTGTTCATCAAGATATTATTGATGAATTATTAAAAGAAAGAGAAGTCTAGTCTATGACTCAGTATGCAAAAGCACTGCATCAATTAGCAGTTGAACAAAATAAGTTAGATCAAATAAATTTTCAGTTTGATGAACTCAGAACAATAATTGACGCACATCCTACATGGACAGAAATGATGGATTCGCCGATGCTTAGTATGAATGATAAAATCGCAAAAGTTGATGCATTTACGTTCGACTCTTTGTTTATATCATTTTTAAAAACGCTTGTTCAAAATCATATGATGCAAGAAATCAGTTCTATTTATGATGAATGGATACATCTAGTAAGAGCTTCACAAAAAATAGCACATGTTCGTATCTATTTAGCAAACCCTATGAACAAAGAACAAGAAGAAAAATTAATAAAAGTATTAGGACCAAGATTTAAAGGTCTAACAATTTCCCTACACAAGACAATCGATAAGTCTTTAATTGGTGGCATGAAAGTGGTTTACCACGGACAGTCCCTAGATAGATCAATTGCACGTGAGCTCGAAGAGTTATTTATAACGATTTAAGGTGGTGACAACATTGTCAAAAATAAAAGTAAAAGAAATGACTGAGGTCATAAAAAAACAAATAGAAGCTTTTGAACAAGATGTTAAACTAGAAAACATTGGTAAAGTGTTATCTGTAGGCGATGGAATCGCAATAGTTTATGGTCTTCAACAAGCCATGATGGGGGAATTATTAATTTTTCCACATGATGTTAAAGGCTTAGTGTTCAACTTAGAAGAACACTCAGTAGGGGTTATTCTTTTAGGTGAAAGTAATTTAATTAAAGAAGGCGACATGGTTAAAACAACCAAGCGCATTTTTGAAGTACCTGTAGGAGAAGCATTATTAGGAAGAGTTGTAAATCCATTAGGTGAACCCTTAGATGCTAATGGTTCAATAAAAACTGATAAATTCTTACCAGTTGAAAGAAGAGCGAGAGGCGTTATTGCCCGTGGCTCAATTAATCAATCGATGGAAACTGGGATTAAAGTGATTGATGCCCTTGTTCCAATTGGTAGAGGACAAAGAGAGTTAATTATTGGCGATAGACAAACCGGTAAAACAACACTTGCAGTTGATGCGATTATTAATCAAAAGGGCAAAGATGTCATTTGTATCTATGTTGCAATTGGTCAAAAAGACTCATCAGTAACTGGATTAGTTGAACTTTTTAAGAAGCATCAAGCACTAGATTATACGATTATAGTCAATGCAGGAGCTTCAAAAGAAGGAACTTTATTATACTTAGCACCATTTGCTGGTGTCACCATTGCGGAATACTTCATGGAACAAGGTAAAGATGTATTAATCGTTTATGATGATCTCTCAAAACATGCGGTTGCATATCGTGAGTTATCACTTCTTTTAAGACGTCCACCAGGAAGAGAAGCATATCCAGGGGATGTATTCTACCTTCACTCAAGACTATTGGAACGTTCTGCTAAGTTAAATGATAAACTTGGTGGTGGTTCAATTACTGCCCTACCTATTATTGAAACAAAAGCAGGAGATATTTCAGCATACATTTCTACAAACGTTATTTCCATCACTGATGGACAAATATTTCTAGAAGCTGAATTATTCTATTCAGGTATTAGACCAGCAATTAATGCTGGACTTTCAGTATCACGTGTTGGTGGTGCTGCACAATGGAATGCGATGAAGAAAGTTGCGGGAACGCTTAGAATCAACTTAGCTAATTACCGTGAATTAGAATCATTTGCACAATTTGGTTCAGATTTAGACCAATCAGCTAAAAGAAGACTTGAACGTGGTCGCAAAACAATTGAAATGCTTAAACAAGATGTTCATGAACTTGTTAATATGCCTACTCAAATTGTTACGATTTATGCTTTATCAAAAGGCTTAATGGATGACTTAAACTTAGAACAAGTTGCACTATTAGAACAAGGTATTGAACAAGGTCTAAGAATGAATAATTTAGGTATGAAAATCGAAAAAGAATTAATTGAAACACAAAAATTACCAAAAGATGAGGATTTAGAGAAGTTTATCAACGGATTAAAGAGGTT
>CAYJDZ010000087.1:0-2977 GCA_964368955.1 uncultured Mariniplasma sp. | reverse complement strand
AAAAATTACCAAAAGATGAGGATTTAGAGAAGTTTATCAACGGATTAAAGAGGTTGATATAATATGGGATTAAAGGATATAAAGCTTAGAATGCAAGCAATTAAAAAAACTGCTTCCATCACTCAAGCTATGCACAATATTGCATTATCCAAAATCAGAAGATCTACTGAACTACTAAATCATTCAAAATCTTTTATGGATAAAATTAATCATGCGATATTGCAAGCAAATCAAAACTTAGAAGAAGAAAATCGTCTAACAACAAAAAATGACGGTAAAAATAAGTTATTTATTCTAATCACAAGTGATAGAGGCTTAGCAGGTAGTTATCATAATCAGCTATTTAAAGCATTTCTTGCAGATATAAAAGATTTGAACAAGAAAGATTATCAAGTGTTTGTGATTGGGAAAAAAGGCTATTATTTTGTAAAAAAACACGGACTATCCATTGTTAATGAAGAAATAATTTATAATAGAGATGATATATCTACGATGTATTTTAGACACTATGCGTCTTTAATCAAAGAAGTATTTATAAAAGGATTCGTTGATGAAGTGATTATCTATCATAATCATTATATCAACACTGCTACACAAGAAATCGTTCACGAATCGATATTACCACTTATTTTTGAAGAAGATGAGATTAAAAATGAACAATACATCTATGATGAAAGTCCAGAAGTTGTATTAGATAAAACTATGAATGTATACGTTGAAAGTCGAATATTTAAAGCGATTGCAGATGCAAAGATTTCAGAACACGCTTCTAGAATGGTTGCCATGAAAAACGCAACTGATAATGCGAATGAGATTGTTGAACAGCTAGCAATTATTTATCATAGAGAGCGACAACGAGAAATAACAAACGAGATCATTGACGTCGTCAATGGTGTCAACGTTTAGGAAGGAAGTAAAGATGAAAGGTAAAATTACACAAGTCATCGGACCAGTTGTAGACGTTCATTTTCCAGATGAACTACCAAGCATTTACGATGCACTAATCGTTAAAAATGATGAAGGACAAAACGTTACTTTAGAAGTATCGCTTCATTTAGGCGATCATGTTGTAAGAACAATTGCGTTGGAACCTACTGAAGGATTAAGACGCGATTTAGAAGTCGTATCAACAGGTAGCCCTGTTTTAGTTCCTGTAGGAAAAGAAGTATTAGGGCGTATTTTTAATGTTCTAGGCGAAACAATAGACGAAGGGGAACCTTTAGATAATGTTAAAAAGATGAGTATTCATAGATCATCTCCTGAGTTTCATGAACTATCAAGTGAAACGGAAATATTGGAAACCGGAATTAAAGTTATTGATTTACTTGCACCTTATATTAAAGGTGGGAAAATCGGATTATTTGGTGGTGCCGGTGTTGGTAAAACTGTATTAATTCAAGAGTTAATTAATAATATCGCTCAAGAAAGTGATGGAATTTCAGTTTTTGCCGGAGTTGGTGAAAGAACCAGAGAAGGATCTGACTTATATCAAGAAATGACAGAATCTGGTGTTATCAATAAAACTGCACTCGTCTTTGGTCAAATGAATGAGCCACCAGGAGCAAGAATGAGAGTCGGTCTAACTGCATTAACAATGGCTGAGTATTTTAGAGATGAAGCAAAACAAGATGTCTTGCTTTTCATTGATAACATATTTAGATTTATCCAAGCAGGTAGTGAAGTGTCAGCTCTACTAGGCAGAATGCCTTCTGCAGTAGGTTATCAACCAACACTTGCTACTGAAATGGGACGATTACAAGAACGTATTACATCAACAAAGCATGGTTCCATTACATCCATTCAAGCTATTTACGTTCCAGCAGATGACTATACTGACCCAGCACCTGCAACTGTGTTTTCTCACTTAGATGCGACAACAAATCTTTCAAGAAAATTAACTGAAATAGGTATTTATCCTGCAGTTGATCCACTTGCATCAACATCAAGAGCATTGGCACCCCATATAGTAGGTAAAGAACACTATGAAGTTGCACGTAAAGTTCAACAAATGATTCAAAGATATCATGAATTACTTGATATCATCGCAATCCTTGGTATGGATGAATTAACTGATGAAGATAAATTGTTAGTCCATAGAGCAAGACGTATTCAAGTATTCTTATCTCAAAACATGCACGTCGCAGCTCAATTTACAGGTGTTGAAGGATCCTTTGTGCCGTTAAAAGAAACAATTAGAGGATTTAAAGAAATCATAGAAGGTAGACATGATGAACTTCCTGAAGAAGCATTTCAAATGGTGGGAACCATTGATGATGCGATTAAGAAGGCGAAGACGTTATGAAATTTACAGTCTTAACCCAGCAAGGCAAGACTTATTCAGATGAAATTGAATACGTTGTTGTAAAAAATGTTGAAGGTGAATTAGCTATCTTAAATAATCACATTCCCATCATTTTACATGTCTTAGATGGTTATTTAAAGTTTGTTGCGGATAAAAGTGAAACATTTTTAGTTGTTGAACAAGCTGTTGTTGAATTTAAAGATAATCTTTTAACTGTACTAGCGCTAGAAGCACAAATAGGACAGACACTTGAAAAAGCAAAAGATGCTTTTAACAAGATGAAAAAAGAAAAACTTGAATTAACTAAAAAAGAGAATATTGATTTTTCAAAACAAGAAAAAGAGTTAAAAGAAAACATCATGAAATCAAAGGCAGGACAATTGTAAGAAAAGGGGTTTAATTTATGGATCAAGTTATTTATTTTTCTGCTTTAATCTTATTCTTTGCACTTAATTTAAGAATAATTAGAGCATTACATTTTGAAAATAAATTCGAAAAATTTAAAATTTGGGAAATAAAAGCTGCAATTTTCCTTGTAAGTCTTGGTCTAGCACATTTGCTAGCAGAAATGGTAGTGAGATTCTCTGAACTACTAGAAAATATGATGTAAGTATTTCATAAAAAAAACATTTAAAATAAAAAACAGATGCCCCTTAAGCCAAGACTGGTTCTTTG
>CAYJDZ010000086.1:0-6077 GCA_964368955.1 uncultured Mariniplasma sp. | reverse complement strand
CTCTATTTCTGTTTTTACAAATTTTATGTATTTACCTAAAAATTGAAATAGCGTTAAAGCTAGAAAAATAATGAACACGATATTGATTAATATCACTATAAAGCCAATAATCCAATCTAATAGCGAGTAATTTTGACTAGCATCCAAAAAAAGATCTAAGTTTTCTTGGCTGTTTTTAAAAATTAAATCGGTAAATGCTTTCAAAATGACTTTGAAAAATTCACCGATATCTACAACTATTTTTCTGATGAAGTTTATATAATATCGTGCAAATTCTACCATGCGAGTCTCCAATAATATTTTTTACTGTCTAGCTTGTCTGATTAACTGATTCATCAATTCTTCTTTGATCTTTTCTTTTTCGATTTTTAAGAGTTCATGCGTTTTTTCGATATCATCTTTATATTTGTTTTCTATTTTTTCTTTATTTGCAACCATAATGTTTTTTATAAGTTTAATACCTTCATAAAAGAAAATTAAAACCACTGGTAAGATGACACATAATGCAAAACCCGTTGATGTTTGCATATAATCTAGCGCATTTCCTAAATTACGAACACTTAAATGGTGCGTTGCAACTACTTGATCTAGTGTAATTGCTTTATCTGATGTCGTGTTTTGATTGTGAGTGATGGGATCATAATCTGCTTTGGTAACAATATAATTGTCATCAATATCTATTTCTACGATTCTATGTGTGTTAAACTCACGAATGCCTATGTCATAATAAGTGACGATATCGCCAATTTGAAGTTCTTCTTTTTCATTTTTATCTAACATAGATACTAAAATCATGTCACCTTGTTCAAATGAATCTGCTAAATTTCCATTCATTGAGTCGGATTGAACAGATAAGAATCCATATCCAAAGATGTGAGCGATTTGATTTTCGCTTTTTTTCTTTGTATTTGCGAGTGCAAATATGATTAATAAAATGATGATGATATAAAATGATCCATTGAGAACTTTAGATATCATTTTTTTATGTTTTTTATTTTCCATGAGGCTCCTTAACTCCATAAAGGAGGGATAGATGTATGGGTATACATCTATCCATTTCTAACTTTTAAATTATGCTTCCATACCTTTGAATGTAAATGAGATAAATACATATTCATCTAAAATTGCATTATATGCATTTGGATCCCAACCTTCTATCCAAATATATAAGTCCATTGTTCCATAATATTCCATACCAGCAGTTGCATTTTGGCCACTTGTAAGTGTTAAAACAGTTAATCCATCTTCTGATTCTTCAGAAAGATTTGTTGTTGTTGCTACAGTGGTAACTGCATTGATACCATCAGGAAGTAGACCAGTCTTTGCAAAATAGTAACTATGAGCACCAACGCTAGATAATGCATATTCATCGCCATTAGCTGGTAGACCATCAGGATTAATCATTGTAGTCGTTAAATCTCCACCAGTACCTAAGGCAATATTTGTTCCACCAGGTGCATTTTGCGGTTTTTCATAAACTACTGTGTTTGTTCCAATTGCGCTTATTCTAATTGCATCTGAGCCATCTACTGATATTGAGTCTCCACGATTTACTGTATTGTTATTGTTGTTTGTGAATGAATCTACATCAGATGTCCATGAAGGAAGTGGTGAACCACCGCTTAAAGTAACTGCTGTCCAATTAATTGTGTAAACATCACCTGATCTAAAGTGAACTGGTAGTTTTACAAAACCTGTAGTTACTGAACCAGCAACTTTATCTGATGCAAATGTATAAAATGTTGATCCATTAGGTGAAGTTAAATGTTCGAATCTAAATCCTGTTTCAATATGTGTTTGAATATATTCTTCTACATCAGTTGCTGAAAGTGTTGTAACCCAGTTTAGATTTGCAGGAGAGTTTACTCTAAATTTTGTTTGTTCTTGGTTTGCAAGACCTGTATCAATGATGCCTAAAGCAATTTCAATCCCTTGTTCTGCTGCGATTTGTGTTTCAAATGAACTGATTCTTGCTGTATTGGTTATTGTAAACCAAGCAAATGTTGTCGTTCCAAGTGCGATTACCGTTAAAACAACAGTAATAATCGATAATAATAATCTTCTAGAAATTTTTTTCATTTTGTTTCTCCTTTATTTTTGGCTTTTATTTTTTTATATCTACATATGTTTTATATGTTATAAACTAAACGCTGACATACTTTTAAACTGAAGCTGAATTTTAATGTAATCTTTTAAAACTGCATCAAATGCATTTGCATCCCAACCCTCAACCCAAATATTAATCCTTACTTTCGACTGATACATTTGTTTTCCTTCACTATCATATAATCCTGTAGGTTGAAGTGATGTGATTAGACTTTGATTATTGTTTGCCATATAAGGATTATCTTCTAAAGCCTGTGATAGTTGATAGATTGTATCTGGACTATTTATGGGTAGCAACAAGTTTTTAGATGATGTCTTTTTAAAATAATCGTATGCTCCATATGCTTTTCCATACCCCATATTAGGATCATTCGAGGGATCAAAGATAAAATTTGCAAGTTCTTTTTCATCTCTTTGATCATAGGGCCTATCTAGTAGTTCTTCAAAGCCAATTCTGATTGCATCTTTTGCATAATATGTATGTTTTTCTCCGGTATAGACCATATCAGTGTTTTCTATACCATTTTGAAAATCAATATTTGAAATCCAACTAACCCCTTTAGAAACGACGTAAGTGCCTACCATTGAAGTATCATAGTTTGCGTTTGGAGTTACATTATCAACTAAATATACATTTCTTTGAGTCTTACTTGTTCGAAACCATATTTCAAATGATAAGTAATCTATATTTGGATAAGCTATCCCTTGATCTCTTAGGCCACCTGTTTGAAAGTTGATGCCATCAAGTGTTGTAACATCTGTTAGGTTTTGATTAATCATCAAATCCTCTAAAACTTGTGTATCTAGTGTTTGTGAGAAATTAAATCCATCTATTGAAATCTTTAACTCATCAGCTGTTGATGCACTTAAGTGAAGACCTTCAATATGATTAACAGTTGCAATGGTTATCCAAGCATAAGCTACTGTGGTGAAAGTCATCGTGATAATTAAAAGTGTTGTTACTGATAATATGAGCTTTCTCATGACCTATTATCTATTGAGAAGAGCATTTCCATTTTGATCATGCCCCCTAAGATTTCATCTGTTGTGTCAGGATCATATCCTTCTATCCAGATAACAACACTAATTTTTTTGATTTCGTTAGGTTGAAAATTATTCAATGATCTTCTAGCTACAACTGTATTTGATAAAAAGTAATCAGCACTTGGAAGTGAAGGTGGATATGTAGGAAACATGCCATGCTCATCTTTTCTATCTTCTTTTTGATATAGGACTTCCACACCATCGGTAATGATTAAAACTCTAACTGCTTCATCCATTTCTTTAAAAACTTCAGTCATTTTTATATGATAAGAAACATTGACTGTTTCGTTTCCATTGTTTTTAATATAGAAAGTATACGCAACATAATCAAAATCTGGATCGCTATAATTACCTTCTGTTTGAGTGATTTGGTCTATTTTCAACCAACGATACGTTAAATCCCTTGCTTCCTCGACTGGTTCAGTCATTAATCTTGGCATTGGTTGCTTAAAGTCCTCAGTACTCGATAAGACAATACCTCTTGTGTATGAATCCCTATCGATTGACATAATGAAGTTTCCAGAATCTTGTCCATAAAATGTTACAACCCCAAAAGCAAGTGAGAACAAACCTGATAAAATCATTCCGATTCTAAATACTTTATGTCTTTTTAAAGCTTTTTCAGCCTTAATCACTTTTTTATACTTCACAATATCACCTCTTAACTCGAATACATTCTAACACTATGGTTATTACTATAAATTTAAGAAATTATTAAAAATCTATTACTTTTTGCCTTTTTTAAGTCTTTCAAAATGACTTCATTTATTTTTAAGTCGATTGACAGTTTATCGTAATATTTAGATAAAAAAAAGATATCGCAATTAAGCAATATCTTATTAGCAATCATGATTTTATTTTAGTTTACAACTGATTATGCCATGCTTCTGTCCCAATATACCCTCTTAATGCTTCTGCAGAAAGTGGTTTGGTGAAATAAAAACCTTGCATGACTTCAATATTGTATTGTTTCGATTCTTCCATCATTTCTTTTGATTCAATCATTTCAGATATAATGACATATTCGTTCTTGTGAGCAAATTCTATTAGTAGAGTTGCAAATTTGGCTTTCATATAAGCTTCTTCTTCTTTTAAGAACTCATTATCAAGTTTAATAATGTCAATATCCATCTTTTCAGCCTTGGATAAAGTTTGATAATCAAGACCAAAACCATCAATGGCAAGTTTAAATCCCATCTCTTTTAATTGTTTTAGGTTATTAAAAATGTTTTCTTGTTTCTCAAATACTGCAAATTCAATGATTTCTAGAATGATATGTTCAGCATTCATTCTATATTTCTTTAATATTTTTTGAAAATCGTTAGGAAGAGATTGATTCATTAATTGTTTAGGACTTAAGTTCATCGAAAACTTTACATCTTTTTTAGGGAAAACTTGTTTTAATTCTTGGTAAGTTTTAATTAATGTTTCTAGACCCCATAATCCTATCCAGTGCACATCACCTGATTGTTCCATAATCCCTAAGAATTTAAAAGGAGATAAGAGGCCATGTTCTGGGTGATTCCATCTAATTAAAGCTTCTACGCCATAAATGTCTTTGGTTTTCGTGTTGATCATTGGATGATAGAACAATTGGAACTCTTTATGCTGAATCGCATGTTTAATTTGATAGTAGTATTCAACGTGCTCTCCACCTTGATCACTCATCTCTTCACTATAAACTCTAATGCTATCTCCACCATTTTTCTTAATAATGTAGGTTGCTATTTGTAGTGAATTTAGGATATCTTTAAGATTATTACCATGAACAGGATAAAAGGCGATTGCAATTGATGCAGTTGCTTTAATTTCTGTATCACCAAATAGACGAATTGGTCTATTAATCGATATTTTAATCTTATTGGCCATATCTACCGCTTCTGTACGGTCAAAATCAAGAGACAAGAAGATTAAGAATTCATCATTTTGCATTCTTGAAATCTTAACCCCTTTAGGAAGTGATATTTCAATGTTTTTTATGATTCTTTCAATAATCTTTTCACTTTCATTTTTACCAAAAGCGTTAACAAAATCTGTAAATTTATCTAAGTCTATATAGATAAGACTAAATTGCGTTTCCTTGCTTGACTTAGCAATGTAGGATGTAATCACTGAATGAATCTCAGATCTAGTTAATACCCCTTCAATAGTCAATGCTTTTTCTTCTAATATCCGTTTATGTTCTTTAAAAAATGAACGTGCCAAGAAATAAACAAATGCCAGCAAAACAACAACAATTAAAATAAATAGTACATAAGTCATTCCTGGGCTAACATCATATATTCTAAATATATTCATCGTTTAACCTCCCTTGTTTTTGTTGGTTTTATAATATGTATTTTCTTCGTTTGATTAATATTATAATCTTCAATCAATTTGATTGCTTGTGCTTTAGGTACCGGTGGTCCTATAATATAACCTTGAATTACATTACAACCTGCTTTAAAAACGATGTTGTTTTGTTTTTCAGTTTCAATACCTTCAGCAATCACTTCTAAGCCAATACTCTTAGCTAGATTTGATATCATCGTCACAATAGCTCTACTATGAGCATCAGTTTCAACATCATCAATGAATGCTTTATCAATTTTTAGGGTGTTAATTGGTAAATCTTTTAAGTATTGTAGAGAAGAATACCCAGTCCCAAAGTCATCTAAGTGAATGTTAAACCCATGACGTTTTAAAATATTAAGTTTGTTAATAACAAGTTCAAATGAATCAATTAAGAATGTTTCGGTAATTTCTAAGCTAATACTACCAGGTTTTAATTCATATTGTTCAAAAACTGCAATAATTTCGTTCACAAAACCCGCTTGAAGCATTTGAACGGGAGATATGTTAAGGGAGATATGGATGTTATAAGGTTCTAATTCTTTGGCAATCGTAAAGGTTTCATGTAGTGCGATCCGGCCAATATCAACAATCAT
>CAYJDZ010000085.1:0-6380 GCA_964368955.1 uncultured Mariniplasma sp. | reverse complement strand
AAGTCGTTAGATCTGCACATAAAGAACTTTTCTCAAAAACATTTAAGACCACAACCTATTTTAAAGCCTATTTAATACCACAAACATTTTTAAAGAACTAAAAAATTAAAGGAAAATGCTAGAACTTCTAGCATTTTTTTATAGGAGTAGATGATATGTATTTTAAGAAAAGAAAACACCCAGAATTATTTCAAGGAAACAAAAAAACTGATCACTATTTTGAAGGATGGTATTATAAGCTTGTCAGCTATGATTTAAAAACTAGTGTGGCTTTTATACCTGGAATTAGCATCAATAAATCTGATCCTCATGCATTCATTCAAGTTTTTATATCTTCAAACAATCACATAGAGACTCACTATATAAGATATGAAAGTAATCAATTCACTTATAGTCACGATTCTTTTATGGTCCAAATAGAAAAACAGCTATTTACCAAAAATAAAATTGAAATCGACATTGAAAATAAGGGTATTCAGATCTATGGACTTGTTACTTTAAATGAACATACACCGATAAAGAAAAATCTATATGCCCCTAATATTATGGGTCCATTTGCTTATCTTCCTTTTATGGAATGCAACCATGCGGTCATCTCGATGCAATCCCTTGTATTGGGTGAAATTATAATCAATGGTGACGCAATTGATTTTAACTATGGTAAAGCCTATTTGGAAAAAGATTGGGGTAAATCTTTCCCTAAAGACTACATTTGGCTTCAATCGAATCATTTCGAAGACAATGACACATCTTTAATGTTTTCTTATGCTACAATTCCTTTTATGGGACTTTCCTTTAAAGGACTTATCGTAAATTTGGTGTATCAAGATAAAGAGTATCGCTTTTCTACTTATAATTTTGCGAAAATTATTAAAAAAGAGATTGGGGATCAAAGCGTAGATTTCATCATAAAAAGAGGTTTATATAAACTTCATATCTATGCAAAAAAAGATAAAGAGATTGAGTTAAAATCACCATTACTAGGGACAATGAGTCAAACGATTAAAGAAGGATTATCTGGTATCATTAAAATTAAACTCTATAAAAAGGATGTTTTAATCTATGAAGATGTTGGACAAAATTCAGGTATAGAGATTATGATGGCTTCAAAATAACTAATTTAACTAAAAGGTGCTCAAGTGAGCACCTTTATTTGTATTCATATCTATCTATATTTATATTATGCAATCACTGCAGCAAGAGCAATCGAATAAAACTTAGATTCCATGCTATCAGCTCTAGAGGTTAAAACAATTGGTCTTTTGCCACCGACAACAACTGAAGCACTCTTAGCATCAGCTAAAAACATCATTGATTTATAAAAGACATTCCCTGTTTCAATTTGAGGCATTAAGATCATGTCAACATCACCTGCTACTTGACTAGTTATGCCTTTATGAAGTGCTGCTTCTCTACTAATTGCGTTATCTAGAGCAAATGGACCATCTATGATGCATCCTGTTATTTTATCTTCTTGATTTCTCTTAATGAGTTCAACTGCATCGACTGTAGGTGGCATTTTTTCATTGAACTTCTCGATAGCAGCAATCACACCAACTTTAGGCATCTTAATACCAAGTTTATGAAATACATCAACACCATTTTCAACAATTTCTTGTTTCTCATCAACGTTTGGATACATATTCATTGCGCCATCAGACATCATGAGTAATTTATGATAATTCTTTAATTCAAATAGTGAGACATGAGATAATCTTTTAGTGCCTTTAAATCCATATGCTTCTTTTAAAACTGATTTTAAGATTATTTTAGTATCAACATATCCTTTCATCAAGATATGACACTCATTTTCGCTCACCAATTTAACTGCATAGTCACAAGCCTTTTCGTGTTCAACTTCATCAATGATTTCATAATAATTGGAATTAATATTTAAATCTTCTAATAACATTAAAATGATTTCCTTATTTCCAATTAAAACGGGTCTAATGATGTTTTCTAATCGAGCTTTTTCAATGGCTTCTAAGACATGTTTATCATCAGCACAAGCAACAACAAGTGTTTTTAATTCACCTTCTTTTGCTTTCACGATAAGATCATCAAAGTTTTTTAACATATAACATCTCTCCTTTTAAAGATATATTTTAGGTTTTTCTTCGCCTTTTAAAACTCTTAATGCTCCAAAGGCCAAGGATTCCATTTCATTTTCACCAGCATAAACAACGACTGGGGCAATAAAACTAACTCTAGATGTAACAATATCTACTAGCATCTTATTATACGCAAGCCCACCAGTTAATATAATTTCATCAACATTGCCTTCTAAGACAGTAGATTGCATGCCTATTTCTTTAGCTATTTGATAGCACATGACTTCAAATATGAATTTTGCCATTTTATCTCCGCTATCAATTTTTTCTTGAATTTCTCTACCATCATTTGTCCCAAGATAGGCAACTAAGCCACCTTGTCCATAATTTTTTCTCATTATTTCTTCTAAAGTATATTTTCCGCTAAAAGCCATTTTATATAAAGGGCCCATAGGCACTGACCCACTGCGCTCAGGTGACATAGGTCCATCACCATCAAGTGCGTTATTAACATCAATGACTTTCCCTTTTTGGTGAGCAGCAACACTAATGCCTCCGCCAAGATGAGCGATAATGAAATTTAAGTCTTCATACTTTTTATTTAAATCTTTTGCTCTTTTTCTTGCAACTGCTTTATGATTAAGTGCATGAAATACTGAAGTTCTTTGAAGTTCAGGAAACCCTGTATAGCGATAGTGATCATCCATTTCATCAACTGAAACAGGATCGACAACAAATGAAGGAATGCCATAAGGTGCACTTAAGTTTTTTGCTAATATACATCCTAAGTTAGATGCATGCTCACCCCTCTTGGCTTCTTTCATATCATTTACCATCAAGTCATTAACTAAATATGTGCCACTAGATATTGATTTTAACATGCCTCCACGACCAACAATTGCAGAAAAAGATTTTAAATCAATCTGTTCTTTCTTTAAAAAATCTAAAATCACTTTTTCACGAAAATGATACTGATCAATGATATGTTTAAAACTCATAATTTCTTTTGTATCATGACTAATCTTAAACTCAGATTTTAATATTTCATTTTCATAAATCGCAAGCTTTGTAGAAGTTGATCCTGGATTGATTGCTAGAATTAAATGTTTGTCCATATTTTTTTACCTAACTATTCAAAGCGCTAATACGCTCAGATATTGTTGGATGATTATAATATATTTTAACAAATAAAGGATGAGGATTAAGGTTAGCAAAATTTTCTTTCGCAAGCACTTCTAAAGCCCCTATCATCTCAATTTTTCCAACATATTTTTTAGCAAACCCATCAGCACGATACTCTATTTTTCTAGACCATCCATTAGTTAACATACCTATAATCATTGATACAGGTCCGATTAATTGTGTAAACAAAATAATCCCAAATCCAAAGAAAACACCACTTAGTCCAAATGCTTCATAAACATCAGGACTTTGCATAATAAAGCCAATTATAGCCGCATAGATACCAAAACTTAAGATGTTGTGAATCAACATTTTAGTTGTATCTTTATAAGTTGCATGTCCTAATTCATGTGCAAGAACGGCAACGACTTGATTCTCACTTAGCTTTTCAAGAAGTGTATCATATAAGACAACATCTCTTGTTTTGCCTAACCCACTGAAAAATGCGTTTAGTTTACTTGATCTTTTTGATGCGTCCATCACGGAAATATTATTGACTTCAAAGCCTAATTCAAGCGCTAGTTTATCGATTTTTTCTTTTAACGTTCCATCTTCTAATGGTGTTAGCTTATTAAACAGTTTAACAAATACTTTTGTACTTAGTAATAAAATAATAACCATAATCACTGCTAGAAATAACCAAGCACATAAAACAAATAACCATACATGACTAGCAAATGCAATAAATAATCCTTGCAATCCAGCAACTAATGCACCAAGCAAGATGCTTGATAATAAGAAATTTTTGATTTGATCAATCACAAATGTTTTCTTAGTTGTTTTGTTAAATCCATATTTTTCTTCTATTTTAAATGTGTGTATATAATCAAAAGGCAAACTAATGATTGTCTCTATGACATTATAAATCAGTAAGAACATCAACGTCTGAAAAACCTCTACATCAAAGACTCCTACAGCCCAGGACTCAAATAATCCAAACCCTTTAAAAATTAATAGTGCTAGAATTAAAACTGTAAACACTGATTTTCTAATAATACCAAATCTCAAGTGTTCTCTTTCATAATTAATCCATTTTTGATATTCTGTTTCGTCATAAATATTTCTTACATTTTCAGGCATTTCGTTTTTTGAATAATTGACATTGAGTAAATTCAAAACCAGATCCAAAACATACATTGCTACAATGATAGAGATAATGATAATATGCATTATTTTACCTCCTTATGAATAGGTCTAAATGTTGAAGTAAAGTGTCTTAACATCGGTGATTCATATTCAAATTCATATCCTTTAAGATGTCTTCTATTTTTATACACTTCAATCATTGCTTTTCCAACAACATCTAAGTGTTGATAAGTATATAATCTTCTAGGGATCGTTAATCTTAAAAATTCAATTTCACTTTTTAAGTTTTTATGTGTGTCCGGATCTCTTCCTAAAAGTAGTGAGCCTATTTCTACACCTCTAACGCCCGCTTCTAAATAGAGTTCATTAGTGACACTTAAGGCAGGAAATTGATCATAAGGAATATGAGGTGCTATTTTCCCACAATCAACAAATACTGCATGTCCTCCAATCGGATATTGGATTGGAACACCTGCTTCTTTTAACATATCTCCTAAATATCTGATTTGATCAATTCTATGTGTTAAATATCTCATATCTAAGGCTTCCATTAGGCCTTGTGCCAAGGCTTCCATATCTCTGCCACTTAAACCACCATATGTTGGAAAACCTTCGTAAGGAACGATATATGTTTGACATCTTCTAAAAAGATTTTCGTCTTTTTTAATCGCAATAATCCCACCCATATTAACAAGTCCATCTTTTTTAGCACTCATCATAAAAATATCAGCTAAATCAAATGTTTTTCTAGCGATTTCTAAGATTGATAAATCTTCGAATCCTTTTTCTCTTTCTTTGATGAAAAAGGCATTTTCTGCATATCTCGCGCCATCAATTAAAAGGGTAATTCCATATTTCTTACTAATCTTTTGAACTAAACTCATATTTTCATAACTTACAGGTTGACCACCAGCACTATTATTTGTGATTGTCATGATAATGCCTGCAATATTTTCTTTGCCTTTTTCTAAAATAATCTTTTCTAACATTTCTACATCAAAGTTGCCTTTAAAAGGATGATCTATATCAATATCAAAACATTCTTTAATTACACAGTCGATTGCTCTTGCACCAGCGAGTTCTACATGAGCTCTAGTTGTATCAAAGTGAATGTTAGAAATGAAATACATACCTTTTTTAGTCACCAGTTGAGGAAGAACGATTTGTTCAGCACCTCTACCTTGATGTGCAGGTATGAAATAAGGATATCCAGTGATATGTCTAACAACACCTTCAAGCTTAAAAAAGCTCTTGCTGCCAGCATATGCTTCATCAGCAACCATCATTTGTCCCCATTGTTCTTGGCTCATTGCGCCGGTTCCTGAATCTGTTAATAAATCAATATAAACATCTTCACTTCTAAGTGAAAATGGATTGTATCCAGCATTTTTTAGCAATTGGATTCTGTCTTTTTTAGTTGTTTCAAAGATTGGTTCAACCATCTTTATACGGTAAGGTTCCGCTACATATTTTTTATTCATCTTTCACCTCGTCATATGTTTCTACTCTTCTATTATACATGGTTAAAGGTTTAAAATAAAGGCATTTTTGAAAACGCTATCAAAAAAGAGCTAAACAAAATAACAAGCTCTTTTTTAATAGTTTAGTACTTTTGTCTTGCGGGGATAACGCCCCTAATTCCACCCTCTGGATTAGAAACATCTCCTTGGTATCTTGGAATCATATGAATATGACAATGAAGAATAGTTTGTCCTGCGTAAACCCCTTCATTAATACCTATATTGTATCCATCTGGTTTATAAGTTTCATCTAAATGTTTTTTTGATATCAATATTAATTGATCAACAGCTTTTTTTTCTGGCTTTGTTAAGTCAAAATAAGATTCAACATGTCTTTTAGGAATGATTAGCACATGTCCTTTATTAACTGGAAATCCATCATAGATTACAAATGCTAAATCATTATCAAAAATCACTCGTTCTTCGTTTTTTAAAGCATTACAAAATACACACATATGCATCACCTCTTTTATTTTATGTTTATATTTTATAGGATTGACTATAAAATATCTACTCCAAAAGACACATTTTATTTATTTTC
>CAYJDZ010000084.1:0-6388 GCA_964368955.1 uncultured Mariniplasma sp. | reverse complement strand
TTATGTTTTATTTAATACCCTTTATTTTTTCCACCCCTAACATAATTATAGAACCCCAAGACTTAAGGGGCATCTGTATTTATTTGTGATTATGAAAATAAGCTATTTCCAAGTAAGATATTGTATCCAATAATAAGCTGTAGAACTAAGTAGTATTAGTGTAACGACTAGATATCCATATTTATATTTTGTAATTAGTATTTTCTTATATTGCGTCCTGACTTCAAATAAAATAATGACAATCAACACTGCAAGTATAAATAGAGTATTAAATAGATTGACTCCATTATAAGAATCTCCACCACTATCGGTAGGTAACACAATGGAGCTTTCAATTAATAAAAGTATTAGCCCGAAGATAAAAAAAATAACTGGTAATAATAATTTTCTAATCATTTATATTCCCTCCAAAGATAAGGTTGCTACTCTATTTTTTTATTCAAACTTGTAATTTTTCATTCGTAGTAGAATTTAATTTAATCCATAGCACTTCATTTTCTAATGGTTGTATTGAAATAAAAAGATGCCTAATATCGTCAAATACGTCAATATTGTTTTCCTTAAAGTAGATATGATAGGAAACATGTTCTAAAAAAGTTTTTTCTTTAATGACGGAAATTCCCTCAAGTGTTTGATCAATTATAGAAATTAATGCGTAATCAAAAGTGATGAGATATCCCTTCATTTCTTTCTTTTCATAAAAAATAGTCTCTTTTAAAATTTCAGATGCTGTTTTTGAATAAGCTCTAACAAGGCCTCCAGCTCCAAGTTTTATCCCACCATAAAATCTAACAACCACACATAAAATATTAGTTACATCATAATGTTTCAAAACTTCTAGGATAGGAATGCCAGCAGTTCTTGAAGGTTCACCGTCATCACTAGAAGTGGCATGTTCAAGCCCTTCTCCAAATAAAGAGGCACTGCAATAATGAGTTGCTTTTGGAAACATCTCTTTTGCTTTTTCAATATTAAATTTTATGTCATCAAGTGTAGTTAAAGGAAATAGAATTCCTATAAAGATTGACTTATCGATAACGATTTGATGTGTTTGAATTTCTTTTATATACCGCATAAGATCACCAACTTAATTATAGCATATTTGTGACTTATTTATTTTTTAGATATGTGTGTAAATCTAATGTAAAATGAATCTAATTAAAAAAAGGTAACGGACTCATCTTTTACACTATAAATAATCATCAATTCTTGGTATAATATAACAGGTGATATAATGAGCACAATAAGAACCGCCAAAGGCGTGTTATTTGAATTAAAAAAACAAGGATATGAAGCATATATAGTAGGTGGTGCCGTTAGGGACTATCTTTTAAGAATGCCTATTAATGATGTTGATATTACAACTAATGCGTTGCCACATCAGGTAGGTAAAATATTTAGAACGATTCCAACAGGCATCAAGTATGGGACAGTTACTGTACTATACAAAGATGAAAAGTTTGAAGTTACGACATATCGGGTTGATGGAACTTATAAAGACGATCGACATCCAGATAATGTCACATTTAGTGAAAGTGTAGTTGAAGATGTTCAAAGAAGAGACTTTACCATTAACGGATTATTGTTAAGTGATCAACAAGAGATCATCGATCACGTTGAAGGTCAAAAAGATATCAAGGCTAGACTAATTAGAACGATTGGTAATCCTCAATCTAGATTTGATGAAGATGCACTTAGAATGATGAGAGCATTTTATTTTCAATCAAAACTTGGATTTCAAATAGAAAAAAATACGAGAGATGCTATTTTTGAATTAAAAGATAACTTAAAGAATGTAGCGATGGAAAGAATCCTTGTTGAAATGATTAAAATCATTCAAGGACCTCATGCTAAAAATGCTTATAAGTCAATGGCCACAACTCAAGTCCATAATGTGCTTCCGGGACTAAGTAAAGGTATAGAATATATCTTAACAATGGATGAAATGCCTTTTGTAGATGCGTTCTTTGCATTATGTTTTACTCTAAATGATGGTGTTGTACCTCAAGAATGGACATTTTCAAATAAACACAGACATCGTTATCAGCAAGCTGCAATTCTCGCGAATGAAACGACAGTTTTTGATGCATATTATTTATATACATATGGTATTGATTTATGTTTATTAGCAAATAAAGTTAATCATATGCTTAATCGATCGAAAAACTTAAGAACTGAAATCGAAGAATCATATCAAAATCTGCCCATCCAATCAGAACTTGATTTAAAACTTAGAGCAACAGAAATGATGTCAATCACAGATAAAAAAGCTGGTGCTTGGTTAAAAGATATTCAGCAACAAATGGTTTTAAAAATATTGAAAAAAGAATTAAAAAATGATAAAGATGTGCTAATGGCATATCTTAAAGAACATACAAAGTAGGTGTAAAAATTGAATTTAACAGAACATGAAAGATACCTTATCATAGGAAAAGTAGAAAATGTAAATAGCGGTGCTCATTTTTGCAACATCACGATTGCCACTAAAGAAGAACATCTTAATTTAAAGTTAGATTTTGAGCAACTCGCTTCCATTACAGTTGGTCAAATCTATGAGTTTGAAGCGTTAGCTGTTACCAAAGTAGAGGATGAACTCATATTAAGGCTCGTCTCTTTTAAACCAATTGAAGATGTATTAGACTCAAAAGAATTATCAGAATTGCTTAGCTTTTTCTATGTTTATGCTCCAATACCAATGATCGAAATAGAAAAAGGGATTGAAGGATTTTTAAATAAGATTGATAATAAAGCTCTCTTTGAAATTACTAATGAAATATATAAAGCACACAAGAAAAAGTTTTACATGCATCCAGCAGCAACCAAGTTTCATCACGCATATGTAGGTGGCTTGAGCTATCATACACTAACTATGTTAAAACTTGTTGATCCTTTCTTAAGTGTCTATACCTATCTAAATAAAGATCTACTTTATGCAGCAACGATTTTGCACGATATGTCTAAAATAACTGAAATTAGTGGTGTTGATGGCGAATATACAAAAGAAGGGTTGCTAATTGGACATTTAGTGATGCAAACCATCGATATTGATCAAGTTGCTAAAAATCTAGGCTATGAAAACTTAGAAGAAGTCTTAATGTTGAAGCATATGATTCTATCACATCACGGTCAACTTCATTATGGATCCCCTAAAAAACCTCAAACGGGTGAAGCCTTGCTTTTATGGTTTATTGATACGATAGACTCTAAGTTTACGGTATTAGGTGAAGTTTTAGAAACAACCCAAGAAGGACAGTTTACTCAAATGGTTAGTGTTTTAGATAAAATGAGATTTTACAAACCAAAATTATAAGAAGCATTCAATGCTTCTTTTTTTTGACAAAAAAAAGACCACCGAAGTGGTCTTATATGAAAATGATCAATTAAGCTTTGTTATTTAATACAGCTAAGAAATCGCCAAACAATGCATTGTAGTTAGCATCATAAACGCCACCATTAGTTGATAGCATGTAGCCATCCATTTGACGTATGTTGATATTTCTAACAATAGCTAGACGAGCAGTATTAGCAGCATCAGTGAAGACAGCATCTTCTAATAAGCTGAAAATAAGTTCTCTTTGCATGTAAGTGCCTTGATAAACATCAAGTACTGGTTTTAAATAATTTGTAATAGAAGTTTCAACAACAGTAGGAAGTTCAACACCTTCATCAGTTTTAGAACCAACTAAATAGTATTTAATTTGTCCAGTTGTTAATTTATCAGATGTTTCATTATAAGCATTGATTGTAGCATCAGATTCTAATGCATATTTCTTATCTTCATCTTTAGAAGCTTCATATTTAGCAGAAGTAGTTTCACTTACCTTAGTTGCTAATATTAAATGATAACCAAATGCTGATTTAACAGATTCTAATGCTGTGTTAGTTAATGCAGCACTTGATGTAACCCATGCATCATAGAAATCTAGATAAGGGAACTTAGAATCATCATCATCCATTGCAGATAGTGTGTCATGAATTTCCATAGCACGGTCGTAGAAGACTTCGTCTAATACACTTGAACCTGTAACGAAATTAGATTTATCTGTAATTGCAGTTGTAATATCTTCAAACTTCAAGTAGAAACCTAGTTGACGATATTTAGCCCAAATACTTTCTAAAGTATAATCATATGGTGGAATAGCACTACCAATTTCAATACGTCCTGAATTATTAAAGTCAGTTGCGATTGCTTTTAATGCTTCTTTGAATCCTTTGTACATACCAATACGTGTGTAAACTAGATCAACTAATTCAACTAGACCATCTAGCACTTCAGTTTTATCAGCTGGGCTAAGGTCATCTAGATATTCCGTTGGATCATCAGGTGAACCATCGCCATCTTGATCAAAATAAACAAGTAAGTGGCTTACAGTAATTGATTCAAAGTTGTCATAATGTCTAGCAGCTAATGTTGCAAGGTTGTCATAAATGTCTGCGCCATCAAAATGAACTTCATAATCAGTTAAATATTGTTGTCTTAAATCTGGATAAACATATAGATTATCAATTGCTTCTTGGTTCGATCTTGAACCAAATGCAGTTAATAAGAAATTTTGTCTACCTAGGCTTGCAGGATATCCAGAGGATGCGAAGTTACCTGCAGAAAATTGTGAAATAATATTTTCAAATTGTTTTTTGTAATCTTCTAAATCTTTGTCAGTGACTTTATATGTGTCACTTTCCATTAAGAATTTATTTGATAACATATCTAATGCGATATTAATACCATATGATGATTCTAGTTTAGCGTAAAATGCATCAACAGTAATTTCAACATCACCAATCTTAGCTAGAACATCACCGTTTTGATTAGATTTAGAACCATCATAACCATAACTTTGTTCGTAGAATACTCTAACAACTGAATCAAAAATATCTAAAGTTTTTTCATCATAGAAACTATTGATTTTTTCTTTAATATAAGCATCAGTTAGTTTAGATTCTAAAAGTTCATCTTTCATTTCAGCTTTAGCAGCTATTGCAGAAGCAGAAGTACTGAAAATTTCTAGATCAGCATTTTCAGGATCTTCAATTAAGATACCTTCTTCAGTATCACTTTCATCATTTAATTTAAATACTAAATAACGAGCATTTCCAAATGTTTGAATTCTTGATGAATAAGGTTTACCATCAGTTGTAACTTCAGGGTCATCCATATCAGCTTCTGCGTATAAAGTATCATAAATGTGACTTCTAAGGCTTGTATTGATTTTTGTTAAGTCGTCATATGTATAAACTGTTGTATAAGCATTGCCGTCGCCTACGATAGAGATACCATCAGTATCTAATTTGATCTTAGCAGCTGGATTTAATAAGTTATAGATTTCAATGTATTTAGCTTTAACGCCACTTGGCAATAACTTAACATCAGAGAAACCGTTGCTTCTGTCTGTGTTAATAATATAAGCTTTATAATAATTTTCATAATCTTGAACAGTAATCATTTCACGTGATTCAAGATCAACACCTAATTTAGAAGTGATTTCTAAATCGTCTAGGATGTCTTTTACATAAGCATAATCTGGATTATCTAAATCGATATAGCCTGGATTAGTTTCTTTAATACGGATATCAGGTAATGCATACCAAAATCCTTTAGAATCAGATTTTAAACCAACTTGATATAAAGCAGCGTTTGCTTCATTTAAGTTGATGAAACGAACAACAAGTGCATTCACGTCATATTGACCTTGTTTATTGCTCTTATAGTAAGTTACGATATCGCTATCTTTAATATAGACTTTAGAATCTTCGTCTAATACTTCATCTTCTAATATGCCTTTAGCGTAAGCTCTTTGAGCAACTCTTAAAGCATAACGATCAAGTAAGAAACCTAATGTGTGGTATCCAGTAAATGGGTTTTCTTGGGTTTGTGCTAAACCTAGAAGTGCATCAATTACATCTTGAATAACAATACTGTTGTCAAGTAAGAATACAGAATCAGCATATTTTTCAATATTTCTAATATATCTTTCTGGACTATCTGCATATAGATCTTTTAAATCATCTAGTTCAGCAGAGCCATGGATAGCCGTATTTACTGTGTCATCTAAATATTGGATTAATTTTTCATTTCCTGCAGCAAGTTCTGCTTTAGCATCGATAACGTTAGTTTTGAATAACTCTTCATCAACCATAGTTGCTAATGTTGCGGCACCTTGCATACGAAGTTGGTCATATAATTCTTTTTCTGTTATTTTTAAATCGCCATATGTAAGGTAGATGTCATCATCTTTTAAACTTCCATAAGGTGTTTTCTCGCCACCAGTACAAGCAGCCATTGTTAGAACACCTGCAACTACTAGCACAAGCATTGCAAATCTTCTAAAACTCTTTAATTGATTCATTGTGTTCACTCCTTCAATTGTTTCATACAAGCAAGTATAAT
>CAYJDZ010000083.1:0-6422 GCA_964368955.1 uncultured Mariniplasma sp. | reverse complement strand
ATAATAATCATTCTAATTCATGATATTTCATTTATTTTCAATTGTTTTCATATAATTGATACTATTTCCATTTTTTTATGATATAGTGAATTGTAATCATCTATTATTGATTTCGATTCTTTTAAAAAAAGGAGGTACAAAAATGTATATATTATTATGGATATTATTTGGTGGAGTAATCGGATGGATTGCTAGTCTATTAACACATGACAATAACAGAATGGGTATTTTAGCAAATATTATAGTAGGGCTTATTGGCGCTGTAATTGGTGGACTCATTGCTGATCTGTTTGGATGGGGAGATATAAATGTTTTTACTTTTTCAGGCACTCTATTATCAATCTTAGGAGCTGTTGTTTTAATAACGATTATTAATTCCTTTAATGGTAGACGTCGTTAATAGATTTATTATTATATATAAGAAAAGAGGGTATTATGAAAAAATATTCAAAAAATGTTCCGTTAATTGCTTTATTGATAGGTCTTATCGCATCAGCAATGATTTTCTTACCAGCTCTAAAATATCCTGATGTTGACACAACATATACAGGAATCCAAGTTGCAACAGGTGTAACCATCTTTAATCTAGGGCCCATCGCTGATGGAAAAATACCGTTTAACTTTTTAGCTCTACTTGCGTTTGTACTTCCAGCAATTGCTGGACTAGTTATGTTTACCACACCAAAAAATGCTTTATTATCGATTATATTTTTTATCGCTGCAGCTGTTTTGTTATTTATATTACCTACATACATAGTTATCAATGTAACTGCCTTTGGTGGCAGCGGAGTAACTGACATTGATATTGATTGGGTTCTCCAAATTGGAGCAATCGTTGCTGGTAGTTTAAGTGTTCTTGGGGCCGTACTTGTTTTATTAGGAATGAATAAAAAATAAGAGCAAGATTTAAACGTACTAAACAGATATATGTGAAATCCGCTGTTACTTTGGATGCAAACATAATCGTTAAGTCTAAATGATATAACATACACTAATAATTTAATCAAAAAAACAGATAAGCTCCCTGCGAAATGCAGGAAGCTTTTTTTATATTTGATATAATTTGCATAACATTTGGCCTATTTAAATATTCTATATCATTGCTATCTATAATAATATCTTCTTATTATGTGGACAATCAATTTTTTAGTTGATTCTATTAGATATGATACAAAAAGAATATTATTATTTTTCTGTAATCGTGTCAATTGTTAAAGATACTTTAAAAATGCTATAATCAACCTCTACATTACAAATGGAAATTGGAAAATAGAGAAAATTCTATCTTTTTGTATGAATAAAGTCATCTCAATCACACAACACTGATAAGATTTATACCCCATTAAGTAGATTTTACATATCTCAAGTAAAAAGTTGCGCAATTCTATAAACGTTAAATAAATTAAACGTTATTCTGCTTTCATATCAACGATGTTTTCTTCTTTGTTTTCAAGTACTACTAAGCTTAGTTTGATTGAGTCAGTTATCGCTTTATTTAAGTCATCATCTTTAACACCTAAGAAAATTGCAGCTTCACTAGGATCAATAAATAGATTTGAAGTTTGTATTTTTACAAACTTACTCATCTTTAATCCTCCTTCAATGCCTTGTTTTTTTCTTGTACTATCAATCTTCATGGCTGCAATTTTTAGGATGAAGTTTGGAATTGTAATAATCTTTCTTTTTTCATTGTAACCCATTGCTGGATGAACTATTTTTAAGAACTCTTTCCATTCTAAATTATAAAATCCAAGTGGATAAGCATTTAGCCCACTATTTTTTTCCAAAGCTCCAGTTATGGCTTGAGCTGTTTGCTTGATTGTAACCATTGTTGTCCCACCTTTAGGAAAAAATGTAGCCTTTTTCATTTTTTTAATCATCTCGACTAAAAAAACCCAAACAGGTTTTCTTCCTGGCTGTGTACCAAAAATATAAGGAAGTTCTAAAATTGCAATATCAAAGTTTTTTTCTTTAAAACTAAAGACCATTTCTTCTTGATCAATTCTTGATCTAATATAAGGATGATGTTTAGATAGATTTAATTTGGGCATTTTTTTTGCAAAATGAGAAAAATAGGATCCGCAAATTACACTATGTTTAATTCCAGCTTTTAAAGCTAAGCTTAATAATCTTTGTAAAGGATCAATATTATATTTTTTAAATAAATCGTAAATCGGAGGTGCACCTTCTATTCTTTCATCAATTCCTGCAGCAAAAACAAAACCTTCACATCCTTCCATTAAATGTAGGATTTCTTGATCAGACATCTCTAAATAGTTACCGAATTCTAATTTCATTTCCTTTGGTATAGATGCGCCTTTGGGTAGCGGTGGCAAAGCAATAGAAATAACTTCATGATCTCTTCTAATTAACTCTCTTGCTGCCTCACTTCCTATTAATCCAGTACCACCAATCATAAACACTTTCATTTGAGTTCTCCTTTGTTTAATTTTATTGCCCATACTATAAACCAATTATACAATTATTTATGATAACTGCCTAAATTATAAGCAATTTTAGCGAAATCTCTTCTGTTTTTTTCAGCATTTACACTTAACTGATATATTTTGCCTTTTACGGTATTTTATTTCGGTCTATCATGTCAAAATTAAATCATATCGAATATATTATAGTGTAATCATATGAAAGTTTATTGCCTTAATGGTATAGCCGTATTGACTGACTCTTAAAAATCCTTCCAATCTACTTTCAGTTTTGGAATATAGGGAAAATGTCCCTATCTGCAATAAAAAAAGGTCTGATTACTGAGACGATTAGTAAATCGCTTATGTATCAAATCTATGATTTCAATATGTGTGAGGTGACCTATTTTAATACAATTAGGCACCCCTAGAAAAATCTACGCACCCCTATCATCAAATCGTGTAGATTTTTAGCACCCCTATAAAATGTCTTAACAAAGAGTCAACTGTCGAAAATGACTGATGTAATTAACCTGTACAGTCCCAGCGCTTGATAGCTGATATCTCAGTAGGGATAACTACTGGTTGTTGATTGCGGTCTTAACGGATTTAGGATTAGATATTTCAACTTATATGCCGTCAGAAAATGAGTTCCTTAAGGATATATTAAAGAAACCAGAAAATGAGAATCCTTATCTTATTTTTCTTTGTGGCAAAGGTTCTAAAAACTATAAACATCCAGAAATCACAAAGAAATCTAATGATGAAGTCATAAAAATATACAAAAAGACTCTAATCTTAAAGTTTTTTTGTTATTCTTGTTGCTTCATATTTTAAAATAAACTTTATTTCTCTGTATACGTAGATAATGGGAAAATATATGCTTCATATGTCCTCCACTTTGAAGCTCCTTTATATGCATCTACTGCTATATCAGTAATATAAATATCAATACTTTGAATCTGTTGTTGTTGTTGTTGAAAACCACCAAGAAGCATAATCACATTATCAGCTGAAGCGGCATGAATAACAATTGTTTCAACACTACTATCCATAAGGATATTTAATCCAATGAAATTGACAGAATTTGGTAATTCGATGACTTCAAGAGCCTGTGTACCCATAAATACACTACTATTAATTCTAGTCAGTTGATTTTTAAAATCTATTGACTCTAAATACTTATTTTCTGCAAAGGCTAAATCTACAATTTCAGTTGTTCCTTCAACTAAAGTATAGCTTGTTCCAGCTTTAGCTGCTGGATATTTTACCAAGGTATCTGAAGCATATAAAACACCATCAATACTTTGATACACCGGATTATCTAAATCAACAATGAATTCTGCTAAACCACCAAGCCCATGTAAATAGATTGGGCGGGTAAAATTTTCATGCAATGAAAGTTGTTCGATATAGTGATTATCAAGAAAAGCTTGAGGAGCAATTGAATTGACACTATCAGGTATTACATAGGAAGTCTCTTCTTTTCCGGCAGGATAGAAAACCAGTTCCTTCATGTCTTTTGAATATAAGATATGATCTATGACGACAAACTTTTCACTTTCACCTACTAATATCAGTTCTTTCAAATTGATACATTCTTTGAATGCATCTTGCAAGAAGACAGTTCTTTTAGCTGAAATATCTACAGATTCTAAAGAAACATCTCCGATGAAAGTTCTTAGATCATATTGAACCTCAAAAAGTGATTCCAAAAGGTTTTTATCTTGAAGCACCTGATAAGTAAAATATTCTACACCCCCAATAAAAACTGAATTGGTTCTTCCGATGACTTCCACGATAGGACAACCTTGAGTAAAGATCCAACCATTTTCTGTTATTGTTTCAATCGAACAAATCTCACTATTTTCATCAATGAAGTTATCATACTCTTGATTTGAAATGATTGATTCTTTATATTCTAAATAATTCCCATAAAGACGGACTCGCTTTAATAAAAGATTATCTTTAAAGGCATATATACCAACACGAGCATCCATAGGTATTCTAACTTCAATTAATTGAGAGTTCTCAAATGCATAAGGTGCAATGAATGTGATGATATGACCATCAATGATTTGAGGAATCTTTAAATATTGAGATTGCCCCGTATAACTCGTAATACCAGCAGTATCTTGATTGGACTCTTCAAAGACATTCAATTCAAATACATCAGATACATTTTCAAAAATAGCAGTTAATGTAACATCAGAAGTGACTATATAGTGATCATAATAGATTTCTTGTCCATCACTCCAACCAACAAACAATTTTCCTTCTTCTTCTTCTTCTAGAAGATCTAAACTTAATTGATTATCATCTTGATTAACATCTTGTGTTGATAATACAGTATCCCCTTTTTGAAAAGTTACAACAAAAAGCGCATCGACAGGATCCTTTTCGCATCCAGTTAGACAAATTAAAACAAAAACCATGAATAATAGCTTAAAATATTTTGACATTTTCTTCCCTACCTTACTTGAACTAATCTTAACAAATATTTATAACGACTTCTTATATTTATTATAACAAAAAAAACTGTATAAAGGATGCTTTCTATCATTCTTTTTATATCAATAGTTTGTTAGCTCATATTATAATAACAGTATCCTATATAAGTTTTTGTAATCGTGTATTTTTTTAGCACCCTATCCTCAAATCGTGTAGAAAGTTAAACTGAGGTCCAAAATTATGCACTGCTATGATTATCTAGGACACATAGCCCCCCTTGGGGTATTAAAAAATGATGTTTATCTGCAATCGTTACCTCTATTATATCATGTAAGATTAATGATATTTCAATGTTTATTTAAACCCATTTATTGTTCTATATTCAACAGGTGTTAGGTAATTAAGTTTCCATGCTGGTCTGTTGTTATTGAAGTAATTGATATAGAGCTCAATCGCTGTTTTTACATCTGTAAACTCATGCATTTTCAAGTTGTGTTTTAACTCCGCCTTAATCCATCCATTAAGGGATTCAATGACTGGGTTATCAGTAGGTGTTGCTGCTCTTGACATAGAGCGTGTAATTGAATACGCTTTATGCGCTTTCTCAAACTTTTTAGATCCGTACACAATGCCTTGATCGCTATGAAGGATAGTGTGCGTTTCATTGTAGCCCCTATCCTCTTTAATCCTTAAGAAATCATTCAAGCTTCTTAGATGATTCATCACCCCATTACAGTGCTTATAGGATGCCACATCAGATCCTACAATTTCATTATTATAGACATCCAGGTGATAGTTCCAGTCATACTTAATACCTCGATGAACAATCATCGTGGTATCGCTACATACCTTCTCAAAAGGACCCTTGGTTTGCCAGTCTCCACTTATGAGGTTCAAAAACTTGTTTGATATGCCTTTAGGCCTTCTGTAAGCCCTTCTTTTGGCTTTACTGTAGATGCCTAGCTCTTTAAAACACTGATACATTAAATAGTAGGATACAATCCAACCTGTATCCGTTTTAATATCTTTTCTAACGGCTCTATACCCTTTTGTCGGATACATTTGATGATAGTTTTTAATTAGTGCTTTTAAATAGTCTTTCGTTTCCTGTCGTTGGGTTTTGTTTTCTTTTCTGCTTAGCCATCTATAATAGCCACTTCTAGAAACATCCATATAAAGGCACAGCTCATTGATATAAAACTTTGATCGAAACTTATGCACTAGGCTATACTCGTAATTTAAGTAATCTTTTTTTTAAGTATTTGACATCTTCGCTATTGTAGCCTCTTTTCAACCGCTCAATTTCTATCTTTAAAAGAAGAATTTCATGCTTTAATGCTTCTACACTTTCTGTCTCTTGATTCGTTGGTATTTTATCTCTAATCTTTCTTTTACTTAAAAGACCACTAATGCCTTCAGCTTGATATTTTTGTATCCACTGTCTTTGTGTCTTGGTTGCTACATTATATGTTCTAAGAATCTCTTTTTTGCTAATACCTTCATTTAGAATCATCTTTACTATTTTTAACTTAAAGTCTACACTGTACT
>CAYJDZ010000082.1:0-6604 GCA_964368955.1 uncultured Mariniplasma sp. | reverse complement strand
CCAGGAACATTTTCTAATAACATGGTTTCTATGCCTTGCTTTAATGTTACATCTAAAGCAACACAACCATCACATGCACCAATCATTTTGACATAAACAATACCGTCTTCAACATTTATGATTTCAATGTCTCCACCATCACGCTGTAAGTACGGTCTAACTTTATGAATTAAGTCATGAACTTGTTTTGTTGTTTCATCCATATATATTCACCTCTTTAATACTATAAGTATATAACATATGATCAGAAGTTGCAATTCTTTTAATCTATCATTCTTTTTCTTTTTTTATGCGTTTTAAAATATAATACCCACAATTAAAATTGCATGATTCATTTAAATAATCCGGTATGCGTTTATATCCATTAATACTTTTAGGATCTGAATTAAATCCTTTGATTCTTAACTTTTCTGAAGACATATCACCTACAAGATATGTATATCTGTCAAATGCGACATCAACATATTTTTCAATAAACAATGCAAGGTCAAATACTTCTCTGTAATTTTTTAGTATTTCAAAATCTCCAAAATCTGTTTCTATTGTCATAAGCCTACCTTCTTTAATAATACAACAGCTTCTGCTGCCATCGCTTTTTCTTGTCCGATTGCGTCCATTTTTTCATAAGTTGTTGCTTTTATACTTAAACTACTCATATCAATATTTAAATGCGTTGAAATATTTTCCCTCATTTGTTGAATATAAGGATTTAGTTTAGGTGCTTGGGCATAAATGGTTGCATCTATATTTTTAATATCATAATTTAATGCTTTTATTTTTTGATATACTTCTTTTAATAAAACAAGTGATGAGATGTCTTTATATTTAGGATCATGATCAGGAAAATGAGTTCCTAAATCACCAAGTGCAAGTGCCCCTAACATTGCTTCAGCTATAACATGAAGCAAAACGTCGGCATCGCTATGTCCATCTAATCCCTTTTCATGTTCGATGGTTATTCCACCTAAGATGAGTTTTCTATTCTCTACTAATTGATGTAGATCAAAACTATGTCCAATGCGCATATCATATCCACCTTCTAATTGAGATTTTAGATTCATAAAATCTTGTAAGTAAGTCATTTTTGGATTTTGTTCATCATTCATAACGACATGTATATCCGCATCTTTATAAAATGATTGATATAAACTAATATCATCGTCAAATGAGTCAGAACATCTAATATAAGCAAATCTTATTTTTTCTGTTAAAAATGCTTGTGGTGTTTGAGCAAAGATATAGTTATCTCTTTCTAATGATTTAAAAGATTGCTTATCATTATACTTCAATGCCGAAACCACAGGTTCTCCAAGCATAACTGCATCATGTGTTTCCAAAGCCTTTTCAACGCTTAAAATCGCCTTTTTTGTAATCATTGGTCTAGCTGCATCGTGGATGTAGACATAAGGGGTTGTGACTTCTTTTAAGCCTTTTTGAACGCTTTCACTTCTTGTTTTACCACCAATAACTATTTTAACACTTTCATCAACATAATCTAAGATGTCTTTCATATCATTTTTAGATATGACTAAACAAATCTCAAATCCTAGAGATTTAAAAACTTCAACACTATACATAAACAGTGGTTTTTCATTAACTTTAAATAATACTTTTGATTCCTTAAGTTGTGACCTGCTACCTGTACCTGCTGCAACAATTAGTGCTGTGTTCATAAAGACCCCTTTATATACTCATCTAGTTTTTGATCAAGTGGTGATGTTTCTATCTCTTTTACTTCTTGGAAATCATAAATAACTCCAAGTGTGTATTTAATATGATGACTCATAATATATTGATCATAATACCCTTTGCCATAGCCTACACGATCTTTCAGATATGAAATTGCAAGTGCTGGGACAATCATCAAATCAATTTCTAGATGGTAGATGTTATCACCTAGTGGCTCTAAAATACCAAACTTGCTTTTTTCGAACTTAGTTTGTTTATCATAAACATGAAAGTCTAGTCCGTGTTTTTCAACTTTGGGAAATAAATAGACTTTATCCTTTGATAATAGTTTTAATAAGTTGATTTCTTCTTTTGTAGGATAAAAGATTGCTACTGTTTTAGCTTCGATAAACTTAGGATGTTTTTTTATTTGATTAATGATTTGTTGGTCTCTCAGTTGTTTTTCTTCATTGTTTTGATTTGACCTTAAGATGAGCATGTGTTGTCTTATTTCTTGTTTTGTCATGAAACAATATCCTTATAATAACATCCATGAGATGAAAATTGCGGGTTCAAAGAAATCTTTAAAGCTTGAAAAGCAGCTTGATATAGTTGATGTTCTTCATGTGCATCAGATCCACCAATGGCAATACCTGCAAAGACTTCTAAGGATTCAGAAATAGAGCCGTATTGCATATTTAGATTTAAGAATGTAGGATTTGATTTAACACCGTTTGCTAAAACTTCCATCTTTCTTGGATCAGTGATTGTGATTGCAAACTCAATACCGGTAATTCTAAATATATCCCCAGATTCAGAAACAAAGGAAGAACTCATCTTTTTAATATATTCAGCAATAAACATATTACCAACTTCTCTTCCATAATCATCATTTATTTTAGGAATATTTTGTAGTTTAAAAACAACCAATTGGAAATATCTATTATCATTAAAAAGTTTATGCATGTGAGCTAAAAATTCATTCTTATCTTTCAATAAATCAAGTGTGTCAATTTGACTTGCTTGGAAATGTTTAGTCTTCATCGGATTAAGAGTTCCCATAATGATGGCACTATTGGTGTCTTCAAATAGTCTTTTACCCTTTTCTTTAAACCAAATATAACTTCCCTTTACTTTAACTCGATATGATGTTTGATACTGTGTCTTATTGATTGTTAAATCGCCTAATAAAGCGAGATATTTCTTAAGGTCTTCAGCTTCAATCAATCTTCTAAAATCAGTTAAGTCTAGTAAGTTACTCGGTAGTCCTATCATTGAAACTAGACTATCTGATGCCCAGATTGTTCTCTCATCTAAATCGATGTAAAACAACCCTTCTTCACTAAGTTCTAGAGTTGCGATAAACTTATGTCTAATGCTTTCAAGCTCACTATTTCTATCGTTTAGTTCTTTTTCGACTGCTAGTAGATTAAAATCGGTCTTTTTTTCACCAACACAAATTCTCCCTTTATACTTACCTAATGAAAATACAGGTTGCATAACTAAGTGTAGTAATACAGGATTTCCAGAATCATTTAAGAACTGTAATTCTTGAGTTTCTGAATCATTGGGTTTGGCATTATCTTGGTAATTCAAATAATAATTTTCAAGTTGCTTATTATTCATATCTAGGCTGTTAAGCTTTGTTATTCTAATTGTTTTATTTAAAACATTAAATAATTTCTTCCCAATAATTTCTTCTTTTTCAACACCAAGTTCTTGAAGTAAACTTTGAGAAATATCTTTAACTCTTTCTTTTTTATCAACAACATAGTATGCATTCCATCTGCTATTTTTAATCGATTTTACAAATAGTTGATAATGGTTTGCTTTAAGTGCTGATGTTTTAAATGTGGCATATAAAACGAGAAGGAACAGAAAATAAACTGCAAAGTTAAAAATAATATAAATCAAAATATATGAGTCATTTTCTAAAATAATACTGTTGTACATAACAAAAACCATCACGGTGACGGCTATGTTGAAAAAAGCGATAATCAATCGGTTTTTTAATACTTTTTCACTTTGTATACTTTGAAGAATCACCAAAACTAATGTGAATAAGGAAATAATCAGAGGATAAATCGGGTGCTGCAGTAGTTCTAACATATTCTGTTACCAACCATAATAAGGTTTGGCATATATGAAAAATACGATAATTCCTGCAATCATAAAAGAAGCAACATAGTATAGATATTTATGTTTTTCAAATGCCTTTGATATTTTCTCTGATATATTTCTGTGGGATATAATTTTGAATGGTTCAATAAAAAATGATAATAATTTCTTCATATGAACCTCCTATTTCATGAACATATTAAGGTATTCCATGAGTTTTTCACGGTCATTCATCCTAAGAAGAATACCTTCTATAGCAACTGATATGGTTCCTGTTTCTTCTGAAACCAATATCGTTAAACTGTCAGTTATTTCACTAATACCTAGTCCGGCACGATGACGTGAACCCATAGTTTTATCATAATTTTGATTGTCTGATAAAACAAAGTATGCGCCAGCACAAACGATGCTATCTCCACGAATAATGACTGCTCCATCATGAAGAGGGGTGTTTGGAGTGAAAATGTTGATTAAAACTTCCTTTGAAACTTCACTGTTCATCATGATTGCACGTTCAGCGTATTGATCTAATGTATTGTGCTTTTCAATTGTGATGAGAGCACCAATACTTTGTGATGCAAGAACCATGACAGCGTCAATGATATGTTGTTTAGTTCTTTCAGAACCCATTTCGAAATCTTCTCGAACTTGATCTCTTTTCCAAACGATTTCTATTGAGCGTCTTAAGTCAGGAGCCATAATGATAATTAACATAATTGGTAACCATTGGACGATATAACTTAAAATCTTTGTGCTCGCTATGATATCTGCAGCATCACTAACATAGTAAACAATATAGACAACAATAAAGGACATGACTACACTTAGCATCCTTTTGTTGCTTACTAAAAATTTAAGTAGAAAAAACACTAATATCCAAATAATGTAAAAGTCAATCACAAATTTCCATATTGGTTGCCCAAAAATCATATTAAATCCACTCCTTTTGCTAACTCAATTATAACATATTCACATATGCTAATAAACCTAATCGTAAGTAATAATCAATATTATAGGTACTAAATAAGCCTATCTATTTTAACTATTATAAAAACGCTTGAATTCTTTTTGGAAGTCCATCAATTTCCTTAAGAGAAATAGAACATAAAGCGATTCTTATTCCGTTTTCCATAGGTACAACATAGATACCTGCTTTTGATAAACTTTCATACACTTCCATTGGAGTAGATGTTAAAACAATCACATAAAATCCTGATCTAAATGGATATGTCTTTAGTCCAATTGAATTTGCTTGTGAAATGAATAATTCACTTCTTTTTGAAACAATCGTTTTGATATGTGATAAATCTTCTAAAAACAATTGATAATTCTCTTTTTTGGAAAAGTGATTGAGTAGTTCAATTGAAATTGTTGGCGTTGCTGACCAGGATCCTCGAGCTTCATTGACAAACTTAGGTCTAAATGTTTCAACTTTGGATTTTGACTTACTTAAGCCAATAGCCGCACCTAATCTTAGTCCATAAACTCCAAACGTTTTAGATCCGCTAAACGCTAAGACAGTCATCACATGTTCTTTTAATCTGAGTAGTTCTAACATTTTAATACGATTATCTTTCTCGTTCGTATATTCTAAATATGCAACATCATATAGAAAAACTATATCATTTTTATCATATTTATTAAGGATATCAATAATCGATTTAAATTCACTTTGGCTCAGAATATAACCAGTTGGATTATGACAAGGGTCATTAATAATCACAACAACCCGATGTTGAATTTGGCATAATTTACCTAATTCTTGATCAAAACTTTCTAAGTCAAAACCATCGCCTTTGAATAAATTGTGTTCATATATTCTTATCTTTGCACGATCTGCAAATCGGTCATATTGCCATCTAATATTTGAAACGAAAATGTAATCATCTGGCTTCGTATAAACCGAAAAAGTAGATGCGATTGCACCACTACCACCAGGTGTTGCACAAGCATCAACAAACATCTCTTCTCTTATTTGTTTTTCATAAGGGCCAAAAGTCCAAGATATGACATTGTCTTTAAACTCTTTTCCTCCATCTACTGAAGGATAGGGCAAAACACTCATGTCTGGTAATTCTCTTAAAGCTTTTGACACTGAAGGCATACCTCCAATATGTCTTGTTTCATCAAAAAACATGCCAATGGATGCATTGATAACATCTGGATTCGTTTTTTGAGCTTCTAAAGCAGTTTTTGATATTTGTAAAATATCTATAGCCATAATAACTCACCTCTTATTCTAATTATATATGAAATCTTCTAAAAATTGGTCAAATAAATATAGCCAGTGTTGTTTTACATTTTTTGTGATCAACTGAATATGAATATGTCCTTTAAAATAACTAAGTCTTATTTTTGCTGGCTTAAAGCTTTCAGCTTTATCAAAAAGTTTTTTCCCATCTATTTTAGATGATGCTTCTATGGATAATATGAGTGTTGTTTGATAGAGATCAACCATGGTTTTATATGATCCCAATTTAGATGAAAGTTTTTTATATAATTTTTCATACATATATAAAAGTAAGTCAGCATCTAGTTGTCCAAATCTATCTGTCAACTCGATTTTTAAATCTTCTACATCTGAAATTTTATTTAGATCACTAATCCGTTTATGAATTTCTATTCTCGCGCTGTCTTGTTCAACGTAGTTTGGATCAACGTGTCTTGCTGCATATATCTCATCAACTTGAGTTGATTTTTCTTTTTCGATAGATTCTCCAGTAATGGCTTCTTCTAAGAGCTTCATATATAGTTCAATACCTACACTATCAATAAATCCTGATTGTTCAGCACCTAGAATATCTCCAGCCCCTCTAAT
>CAYJDZ010000081.1:0-6655 GCA_964368955.1 uncultured Mariniplasma sp. | reverse complement strand
ACAACACAAGCTTGTGCATTTAGAGATTCATATGACGAATTTAAACGTAAAGATATCGTTGTCATCGGCATTTCAAAAGATAATGTGAAAAGTCATAAAAAGTTTGTTGAAGCTTATGATCTCCCTTTTATCTTACTAAGTGACGAAGATGTTAAGGTATGTTCATACTTTGGTGTTTATGTTGAAAAAAGTATGTATGGTAAAAAGTATATGGGTGTTAATCGCCAAACATTTATTTTAAATGAAGAAGGCGTCATCACTCACGTTTTTGAAAAAGCTTCTCCAAAAGAGAACGCAGCGGAAATTTTAAAGGTATTAGCTTAAATACTAGAATCAGGAGGAAGTATTCTATGGTAGCAAAAAAAGTTATTAAATCAATGGATGGTAACGAAGCTGCAGCACATTGTGCTTACGCTTTTACTGAAGTAGCTGGAATTTATCCAATTACACCATCCTCACCAATGGCACAACACGTTGACCTTTGGGCATCAAATGGCAAGAAGAATTTGTTTGGCATGCCAGTTAAAATCATTGAAATGCAAAGTGAAGCAGGTGCCGCAGGTACCGTACACGGGTCTTTACAAATGGGTGTATTGACTACAACATTTACAGCTTCACAAGGATTATTATTAAAGATTCCAAACATGTATAAGATTGCTGGTCAATTATTACCAGGTGTTATCCATGTTGCTGCAAGATCACTTGCGGCACAAGCTCTATCTATCTTTGGTGACCACCAAGACGTGATGGCAGCAAGACAAACTGGGTTTGCCTTCTTAGCCTCAACATCTGTACAATCATCAATGGACTTAGCTGGAGTTGCACATTTATCAGCTATTAAATCAAGCATTCCATTTGTTCATTTCTTTGATGGATTTAGAACTTCACATGAAGTTCAATCAATTGAAGTCCTAGACTATGAAGTATTTGATCGTCTTTTAGATAGAGATATGGTTGCTAAGTTTAGAGCTGGTGCTCTAAATCCAGAAAGACCAATCACAAGAGGAACTGCTCAAAGTGATGATGTTTATTTCCAAACTAAAGTACTTCAAAATTCACATTATGATGCTGTACCTGACATCGTTAATAATTATATGCAAGAAATTTCTAAAGTAACAGGTAGAGATTATGCACCATTTACTTATTATGGTGATAAAGATGCGACTGATGTTGTCATTGCAATGGGTTCAGTTTGTGAATCTTCTCAACAATCAATTGATTATCTCATTGGACAAGGTAAAAAAGTTGGACTTTTAACAGTTCACCTATACCGTCCATTTAGCACAAAATATTTCTTAGACAAAATGCCTAAGACAACTAAACGTATCACTGTATTAGATAGAACTATGGAACCAGGAGCTACTGGAAACCCATTATACTTAGATGTTAAATCTATCTATTATAACCAAGCTGAACAACCACTTATCTTAGGCGGCGTTTATGGACTATCTTCTAAAGATACAACACCTGCAATGATCGTTTCAGTATTTGAAAACATGAGTGGCGCTCAAAAAGACCAATTTACTGTTGGTATTAATGATGACGTGACACATACTTCATTAGTTGTTGATACAGCTTTAGATTTAACTGATGCGAACACAACTGAATTGCTATTCTTTGGACTTGGTTCAGATGGTACTGTTGGGGCTTCTAAAAATATCACGAAAATTATTGGTGACAATACTAAACTATACTCACAAGCTTATGCGTCTTATGACTCTAAAAAAGCAGGTGGAGTAACGCGTATGCACTTAAGATTTTCTGATAAACCAATTAGATCAACTTATTTAGTAAACTATCCTAACTTCGTTTCATGTTCAACTGATACATATCTTAGAAAATATGATATGTTAAAAGGCTTGAAACAAGATGGTACATTCTTACTCAATACACAAACTCCTGCAGAAGATATTGAAACACTGCTTCCTAATAAAGTAAAACGTCAACTTGCGATTAAAAAAGCTAAATTCTATATTATTAACGCAGTTGATCTAGCTTATGAAATAGGATTAGGCAGAAGAATTAATACCATTATGCAATCTGCATTCTTTAAATTAAATGACCATTTAATGTCTGCTGAAAAAGCAAACAAATTAATGAAATCATATGCTAAAAAGACTTATGGCCGTAAAGGTGATGCAATCGTTGAATTAAACGAAAAAGCAATCGATGCTGGTTATATCAATTTAGTTGAAGTTCAAGTTAAACCTGAATGGGCAGTATTAGAAGATGAAGTTGTAGCTGTTCATGATAACCGTCCAGACTTTGTTAAAAAGATTGCTGACATCGTTAACGCAATTGAAGGGGATTCACTGCCTGTATCTGCATTCTTAGGTTATGAAGATGCACACATGGAAAATGGATCAACTGCATATGAAAAACGCGGTATCGCAAACTATGTACCTGAATGGAGAAGCGAAAATTGTATTCAATGTAATCAATGCGTCTTCGCATGTCCACATGGTGTTATTCGATCTTTCTTATCAGATGATCAAGAATTTGCCAACGCACCAAAAGGCGCTAAGTTCTTAGATGCTAAAGGTAAAGATGTTGCTGGATATAAGTTTTCTATCCAAGTATCTACACTTGATTGTACTGAGTGTGGTGTCTGCGTAGAAGTATGTCCTACAAAAGAAAAATCACTTGCAATGGTTCCAATTGGAGATGAACTTGCTAAAGGTTCACAAGAAATTGCAGATTATTTCTTTAATGAAGTTACTTATAAAGAAATGGGAGATAACAATCCTAAGAATTTAAGTTTTAGACAACCTTTATTTGAATTCTCTGGAGCATGTGCTGGTTGTGGTGAAACACCATATATTAAAGCATTAACTCAACTTTATGGAGATCATTTAGTAATTGCTAACGCAACTGGTTGTACATCGATTTATGGTGGATCATTCCCAGGTACTCCTTATACAACAAATGAGCAAGGTTTTGGTCCTGCATGGGCTAACTCATTATTTGAAGATAATGCAGAATTTGGATTTGGGATGAGAATTGCTTACGAAACTGTAAGAGATAGAATTCAAACAATTTTATTTGATCATTTAGATGAAATGCCTGAAGCACTTCAAGCATTATCAAAAGAATGGATTGAAAATAGAGCTAGCGCAGAAGTCACAAGAAGAATTAAACCAGAAATGGTTAAACACTTAGAAAAAATTGATAAACCATTTGCGAAAGACTTACTTGATGTTAAAGCATATCTATCTAAAGTATCACAATGGATTATTGGTGGTGACGGTTGGGCTTATGATATCGGCTATGGTGGTATTGACCATGTTATGGCAAACAATGAAGATGTTAACATTTTAGTATTAGACACAGAAGTGTATTCTAATACAGGTGGACAGTCATCTAAATCAGCGCCTACAGGCTCAATTGCTAAATTTACAGCTGCTGGTAAGAACACGAAGAAAAAAGACTTAGCAGCGATTGCGATGAGTTATGGACACGTTTATGTTGCTCAAATTTCTCATGGTGCTTCACAAGCTCAAGTAGTTAAAGCATTAAAAGAAGCTGAAAGCTATGATGGCCCATCTATCGTTATTGCGTACTCACCATGTATTGAACACGGTATTAAGGGTGGCTTAACAAATTCATTTGCACAAGCTAAACTTGCTACAGAATGTGGATATTGGCCAACATTTAGATTTGACCCAAGAAGAGAACTAGAAGGCAAGAACCCATTCCAAGTAGATAGTAGAACACCAATTTGGGATAAATATCAAGATTATTTATTAAATGAATCAAGATATTCACAATTAGCTCAAATTAATCCAGAACATGCTGCTGACTTACTCAATCAAAATATGTTAGATGCTAAGAAACGTTGGAAGATGTATCAAAGATATCTAGCAATGGATTATGCACTAGAAGAAAAAGAATAAAAGCCTATAAAATCAAACTGTATGACGTATTATATACGATATGCAGTTTTTCTTTTTTAATAACCTTTGACTTTTAGAGAAAAAAGATTAAAATAGTATAAAAGAAATGGAGAGGACAATCTGAGATGAAAAAAGCATTTATAAGAAGATTTTCTTTTGTTTTATTAATGATCGTAATGGTATTATCAGTTGTTGCATGTAAAACAGTTGACCCTATAGATCCCGATGATCCAAAAGATCCCGTAACTTATACAGTTACATTTGAACCAAACGGAGGCAGTGCAGTCACTGCGCTTACGGTAGAAGAAAATAAGAAAGTAGAAAAACCTACTGATCCTACTAAGGAAGGCTTTACTTTTGAATATTGGTATCTAACAGATGACAAGGTTGCATTTGATTTTCAAACATTAATCACTGCAAACACAACCTTAAACGCTAAATGGGAAGCAGTAGTTCCTGTAGGTAAAACCGATGAAGAGCTCATTGCTGAAGATATTGCTTTATTAGAAGCTGATTTTTATGTTAATGAACTTCAATTGAATCTACCTGTTAGAGGAGAGATCAGTAGAAGTAGAGTGGCTTGGAAGAGTAATTCTAGCAATGTATCAAACACTGGTGTAATTCTACCTCGTGCAAAAGGATCAGCTGCGATGACTGCAGAGATTAAAGGTACTTTTACCTTAAATAAAGCAAAAGTTGAACATTTATTTTCAGTCACAGTTCCTGAATACAAAGCAGTTGAAATCAAAAACACAAGAGTAGTTCCATTTGAGAACTTAACGACAGAATATACTGTTGAAAAGTCAAATATCAATCTTTATTTTGAAGCAGATGGATCTGTTCCATATGTGAGTGTTGTTGATTTTCTAGGGATGTTAGATGGCTTTATTGATTCAGAAGTTGATTTTACATTCACAAGAAACACGGATACACTAGAAATTTTTTATCAATATTATGACGAAGATGAAGATGAAACCTATGATTTGCTCGTTACTCTAAACGCAGCAACCAATCAAATCACAACAAATGATCCAGCATTCTACTGGGCATATGTTTATTCAACAGAGACAAACTATGGTCGTCATATCGAATATGATAATGATAATCCTGATGCATATTTTGATGAAGGAAGCGATGTCATCTATGACTTAGAATCCTACAATTTAGAGATGACAATCTATGATGATAAGATTTTACTTCCTTATTATATAGTCAATCAACTTTTTGCAGGTTCTAGTTATTATAATGTTTACTACAATAACGATGGACTTTTTGGTATTTATTCTCTACCTGATTCATCATCTTCTGAATATAGAACGATGAAAGCAAGTTCACTTAATAACACCAATATGCCAGCGGACTTATTAGTTCATAATTTTAATATTTTAGCATTTAATATGGATAACTTCTATGGCTTAAAAGATATTATGGAAGTTGATTCATATGATGGTCTACTTATGGGAAATCTTAACGGACTACTTAGTAATAAACCTCTAGAGTTTGAGGAAGCACTATTCACGATGATTAACAAACAAATTGATGAACTTCACACAAGTTATGGATATCCTTCTTATTTTAATAAACCTGCATATACAGGCCCAGAACTTACAACAGTTGGACAATTTGGCCCAAGAGGCCAAGATTGGTATGGTTCTAAGGATAGTGACGGATTATTTGGTGTACAAGAGGGGATAACAAACAAGTGGGGCAACATGGAAAACCGTCCTTACTATTGGTTCTTAGATGCTCAAAAAACATCAGTCGTAATTACATTAGATGGATTTGATACAGCAGACATAGAAGAAAGTGCAACCTATGATGTAGCTATCGCTGGAGATGTGTTTGGATTAACAGATATGCAAAATGTTATACCAACGATTGCTAATGGTAATAAATTCTTTTATTACAATATGGGCGATGACAAAGATGACATGATTGAAATTTTAGTCAAAGGCGTTAATGAAGCTTATGTAGCAACTTATAAACAAGCATTAACGACATTTGGATATACATATGAATATGATGCTACAAACACAGATGTTTCTAAAAACAACGGCTATTATGCATATACAATTGCTGATGCGGTTAATGGAGATAGAAATTATATGGTGCAAGTCGCATATGATACGCTATATAAACTCTTTTATGTCAGTGTTGTTAATAAATTACCAACAAGCTTTAAAGGACCTTGGCCACTCATTATTGACATAGAGGGTTCAGTCAATTCTGATAGTGCAGTCTATTTGGAAATGATGATGGACCAAATCTTGAGTCAAACAACAAAACTTAAAAATGTCACAATTGACTTAACTTACAACACAGGCGGTAATGTGGGTGCACTCTATAGAGTTATAGGATTTGTAACAGATCAACCATTTAGAGTAAGTTCAATAGATGGAGATACAGGTGGTGCATCAAGTTCTTATGTCATTATTGACGGAACACCGACATACCCAAGTCTTCAATGGTCACTTTTAACTTCCAAAGTTACATTTAGTGCCGCGAACTCACTTGCTACAATATTCAAAGAAAACAATTTGGGAAAGATTATGGGCATTAAATCGGGTGGTGGTGCTTCATCGATTACACCAATCTTACTTCCTACAGGAACTGCATTTACAATGAGTTCTAATAACATTAGTGCTTACAGAACAGGTGCTGGAACAAAAAATGATCCATATGTATTTCATAGTAACGAGTTTGGTATAACTCCTGATTATAAATTAGAGATGTCAGAGTTATATAAAGAATCAAAATTATTA
>CAYJDZ010000080.1:0-6666 GCA_964368955.1 uncultured Mariniplasma sp. | reverse complement strand
TATGATAATTTTGAGCGAAAAATGAGACACATTGAAGAAGAAATATTAGAAACTAAGAAGTCTGATCAAGAAGATTTTTATGTCTTGAGAAAAAATATTCTTCAACTAAAAAGTAAAACGGCACCATTATATGAACACTTTAGAGATTTAGTAAAAACACCAATGCCAATTATTTCTAAAAACACAACAAAATATTTCTCTGATCTTCTAGACCACATGAATAGACTTGATCAAAAACTAGATAACTTAAGAGATTTGATGAAAACATTGTTAGACCTAGATTTAAATAACCAATCCACACGTATGAATAAAATCATGTCTACATTAACTTTGTTTTCCGCTATTTTTATACCACTATCCTTCTTAACCGGTTTCTTTGGGATGAATTTTGTTTATTTTGAAGTTTTAAGGATTGAATATGCCGTTCTTTTTTTCACTGGGATTTGTATATTAATCGCTGCAGCTATGCTCTATATTTTTAAGAAACATCGTTGGTTTTAATTAAATCCATACTTGGGATTAAGCATAGTTATTGAACATAAATAAAAATAACTAGGAGTGGTGCTCCTAGTTATTTTTTATATATTTTAATGGTTAAAACATAGAAAATAATTAAAAATTATAGACTTTCTTCTTTTTAAGATAGAAGATAACACCAAAACCTATACCAGCAACCGCAACAATACTACCCGTAGTTATTAAAACAATGTTTAGGGTTGGATTATAATCTTTAACAGATTGATCTTGATATAAAACGTAAGTAGCATGTGCAGGCATAGATATCTTTGATCCACCTAAGAAAGTTTCAATAATCTTATCTTCTGATTGATCTTGGTTAATCACTAGTTGCCATCCCCCATCACTTGGCAATTTAAGTTTGGTTTTCTTGGCATTTGCATTAAAGATAATAAGCATTCTTTCGTAATCATCATTTGATTTAGTATTCGTTAGTTCATAGCTGATGATGCCTTCGATATCTTTATACATAAAGTTAAGATTCGCTAGAATATCAGTTGATTCACTCATTCTTAGAGATGGATGATTTTTTCTAAAACTAATTAAACCTTTATAATATTTAAAAATTTCTGTTTCTAAAGGGTTTGCTTTTAAATCCCATCTAAGTTGGTTAACAGAATCAGGTGATTCATAGCTGTTATGATCAAAGCCTTTACCGTTGGCACTTGGTTTAGATCTTAAGAATTCATCGCCAGCATGTAAGAAGGAAACACCTTGAGAAAGTAAGACCATTGATGCAGCTTGTTTTTGCATACTTGGAATTCTATCTAGTTGATTTTTTTCTTCTAAAGTTAAATAGAGTTTATCATAAAGTGTGTTATTATCGTGAGCAGTTACGTAATTGATGGTTTTATTAGGAGATGTGTGCCATATTTTTTTAGCGGTCAAACTACTTGCAACAACATCAGGATGTGCAGTTCCGCCAGCAATACCATAACGAATTCTAGCAATGTTAGTTGAAGTGAAATCACCTTGAATAAATCCTGGTAGACCTGAACCGAAAACTGAACCTTTAACAGCATCTCTAAAATCATCATTAAATGCGCCAACTTGGTCAATTTGGTCTAGGTTTGCTTTATCTGCTCGCATATTTTCTGCTAAAGGAGAAGTTCCACCCATCCAAGGTTCACCATAGACCATAATAGAGGTATCTATTTTGTGAAGCTCTTCAGCAAGTAGTTCCATCGTTTCTATATCATGAAGGGCCATTAAATCAAATCTAAATCCTGAAATATTATATTCTGTTGCCCAAAATAGAGTTGAATCAATCATAAATTTTCTCATCATCGAACGTTCTGAAGCAGTTTCATTTCCAGTACCTGAACCATTACTAAAAGCACCAGTTTCTGTTTTTCGATAATAATAACCAGGAACGATTAAGTCAAAGTTTGAATCAGCAGAAAGACCAGTATGGTTATAGACAACATCCATATTTAGTCTAATATCATTTTTTGTATATGCAGTTACTACCTGTTTCATTTCTTCAATTCTTTTGAGTCCATCATACGGATCAGATGAATATGTGCCTTCTAAAACATTGAAGTTAAGAGGCATATATCCCCAATTGAAGGCATTGTATGTAGCTATGTCTAGTTTTGATTCATCAACAACACCATAATCAAAGAAAGGAAGAAGTTGAACGTGAGTAATCCCTAATTCTTTGATGTGATCAAAGCCTGTGGTCACACCTTGATAAGTGGTTCCAGTTTCAATTAATCCTAAATACTTTCCTCTATTTTCTTCACTACCATTCCAACTTGAATGTGTAGTTAAATCTCTAACGTGAAGTTCATAAATGATTGCGTCTACATTAGACTCCATATTATCAGCACGCGTGTCATATGTGAAATCAAGAGGATTAACTAAAGCAAAATCAACGATTAATCCACGTATACCATTAATACCTGAACTTTTAGCATAAGGGTCAATAACTTCATTAGTTTTAGATCCATTTTTTACACTATAAGTATAATAATACCCGTGAAGTGATTGGTTAATCTCTAAGTAAAATGTACCATTAACGTCTAAGTTCATTGCATGAGTAGAAACTGGAATATCTGTTCCACCGGAGTAATAAGCAGGGGTTCCGCTATCATAAAGGTTTAAAGTGACACTATCTGAAATAGGGGCCCAAAGTCTAAAGATTGTTTTTCCATCTTTGATGGTTGCTCCCAAATCATCACCTTGATAGGCAAAAGCTGAATTAAAAGCTTCTGTATCATAAATACCATCATAAGAGACTGAGCTTTGATTAAGAAAATCATTAGAAAATAAACCTTCAATCATATATTCTTTAGAAAAATCAACTTCAGAACTCAAAGTGATTACACCTTTGTTTCCAGTTATATCAACCGATTCAATTGAAACTGGAATAGAATCACTTAAGACTCGTATTTTTGTTTCAGCAATCGCTTCAGTTGACTCAAAATAAATAGTATTCAATGATTTAAAATATGCTTGTTTGAACTTTGGGTCTTTACTTGGACCAGCGGGATCATCAATAGCATATCCGATTTTTACATCTCCTTCAACTAAATAGATATGCATATCTGAACTTGGAGTAGTTAGTGGAATTTCTATGAATCGATCACTGTCGATATCTTTTTGGTCCCAATTGCCTTTTCTGACAATAAAACCAAGTCTAGTTGCATCACTTAAGGTATCATTTAAAGTTATCTTGGTAACAGCACCACCGTAATTAATAATGGTAGCGGTATCATCTTTTGCTAAACTATAGGCTTGCCCCTCTAATGATGATGGAAGACTCTGCCAAACCCATATATTCCATCCCTCATAGTTATCATCGTATCTATAGTAGTGAATATAGATTTCACTAGGCTTTACATCAGCTAATACCACGATACTCATAAGTGTGAATAATAGCGTGGTTAAGGCAACAAAAACAATTTTTTTCATAAAATTAATTCCTCTCTTTACTTATTATATTTTTAGTTATTTTATCATATGAAATCATTAAAAATGTATCTTCAAAAGTGTTCATAGCACACTTTGATAGCACACTCATCATACAATAATAGTGATAAAAAGTAAACATCCAAGCTTGCTTATTCACTTGCAAATAAAGCACTATTAATGATAGAATTAGCATATAGATTTAAATTACAAAGGAGAGATAAAATGAAGAAAAAAATTATAATGATATTCACGCTCGTTTTTACAGCGATGATACTAGCAAGTTGTGGAAAATCTGAACCGCTATTGATATGGGTTGGCTCTGAATCCGTTGATTTCTATAAAGCACAGATGGAAGCATATGTAGAAGACTACGCAAAAACAAACGGTGAAGATTTCCCACATGAAATTAGTGTTGTAGCAGTAGATACAGGTACAGCAGCAAGCACATATTTAGAAGATATGGAAGCTGGGGCCGACATTTTTACAGTTGCTCATGATAATTTAGGGAAACTCACATCAGGTTCTAGTGGGATTGCCCCAATAACTGATGAAGCTTTATTACAACAAATTAATGACAATAATTCTGAAACTTTTTTAGATGTTATTAAAAATAGTGTAGGTGGAACAACTTATACATTTGGTGCACCTTATATTGCACAATCACTTGTTTTATATTATAATAAAGCATTTTTAAATGAAACAGATGTTTTAACTTGGGAATCAATTTTAGCAAAAGCTAAAACAAGTAATAAACAAGCATTATCTTTATCAGGTGTAGATGGATTTAACAATTCATTTTTATTATTAGCTACAAATGCAGAGACTGGAGCTTCGTCACTAAAATTATATGATGATGGTGATATTACTAAAAATGATGCTACAGGAGACGATATTGTTTCTATAATGAAATGGGGACAAAGATTCTTCACTGATCCAAATGGCGCTAAAAGTCCTACAGATTCTGGTTGGGAAGTAGAACTTAAAGACAATATATCAATTGCGTTTATTGGTGGTGCTTGGCATTATAATGCAGCTTCTTCAGCACTTGGTAGTAATTTAGGAATCACAATTTTACCAACATTTACGATTACTCAAGATGATGCCTATGGAACTGTTACTGCTGGAACGACATTTAGATCAGGTACTTTTGCTGATGCTAAAGTATTCGTTATGAAGAAAAACAGTAAAAAAGCAGATTACCTACAAGATATCGTTAAATATTTAACAACTCCAGAAATGCAAGAAAAATCTTATGTTGCAGCTGATAATCTTCCAGCATATAAAAATGCTGCCGAAGAATTTGAAGCGATGAAAGATAATCCACTAGCAAAGGCTCAACTACAAATGTTTGATTATGGTAGACCACAACCTTTTGGATATGATAATAAATATAATTTCTATTATTATTCTAAAGGTGGACCTGAGTTTATTATGGAAATTTTAGAAAACAAAACAGGAACTACAAGTGGTGGTTTTGAAACAGATGCTGCAATTCTAGCACAACTGCAAAAAATAACTAGTATATGGATTACAGGTAGTGCGGAATAAGAAATATCTGGAGGAAAGAAATGAAAGATCAAATAGTTGAAAAAACTCCGATATTTAAAAAGATATTAACCTACCTAAAGGATAAAATTCTAGGTATGGGACAATCTCTTTATCGTGGTTTAAAATGGTTTGGTCATGCCATCATCAAAGGCGGTATGAATTTTTATAAAAGATTTTTAGATGCAAGCTTATTTACCAAAATATCCCATGTTATCATGGGATTTGGTAGTTTTGCAAGGAAACAAATTGTTAAGGGAATCATTTATTTGGGTATACAATTTGGATTTTTCTTTGTAATGATTACATCTCCTGAAGTTAACTCCACTCCAATTGGTATCAAAGCGATTCAAAACTTTATTACCTTAGGATCTGAAGAAGGAGATATTTTTACACCAACAGATAACTCTATGCTTATGTTATTATTTGGTGTTTTAACTTTTGGATTGATTGGAATGTTTATAGCAGCATATCTGTCAAATATAAAAAGTTCTTATTTAAATGATCAAAAATTGAAAAAAGGATTAAAAATAGCAACTTTTAAAGAAGACATGTATGAACTACTTGATAGTAAGTTTCATGTCACGATGTTAACGCCTGCGATTATCGGGATTATCATATTCACGATGCTACCAACAATTTTTATGATTTTAATTGCATTTACAAATTATGATGCGACTAGAACAGCAGGTACATCACTTTTTGATTGGGTTGGATTCGATAATTTTGTACAAGTATTCACTGGAACTGGTGAGGTAGCTGATCGATTTTTTCCTGTTCTAACCTGGACGATGATATGGGCTATCTTCGCAACGTTTTCAAACTATATAGCAGGCATTTTGCTAGCAATTTTAATTAACAAAAAAGGCATTAAGATGAAAAAAATGTGGAGAACAATATTTATTTTAACGATTGCAATTCCTCAATTCATCTCATTACTTGCTGTAAGAAACCTATTATCAGCATATGGACCAGTTAACAACTTATTACTTCAAGCTGGTTTTATAGAATCACCAATCGCATTTTTATCTCAACAAGCAACGCCCATGACTGCACGAATCTCTGTTTTAGTCATTAATCTTTGGGTCGGCATTCCATTTACAATGCTAATGACCTCTGGTATTTTACTAAATATTCCTGCTGATTTATATGAGGCAGCAATTGTTGATGGAGCTAATAAACGTCAAGCATTCTTTAATATCACAATGCCATATATTGTTTTTGTGACAACACCTTATTTAATTACATCATTTGTAGGTAATATCACAAGTTTTAATATCATTTATTTATTAACATCTGGAGGGCCGACGATAGCGGGGTACAAAGCAGGGACAACAGATTTATTGGTAACTTGGCTTTATAAGCTAACCATTGATGAGAATGAATACAACATGGGCTCAGTTATTGCAATTTTCACATTCATAATTATTGCAACGGGAACATTACTCACTTATAGAAGAAGTAAAGCTTATAAAGAGGAGGAAACATTCCAATGATGACTGCAAATGTGAATAAGATACCGAATCAAGGTAAAAGCATGAAAAAAGCGAATAGAAATTCGACAATTGCTGGATATGCTATCTTAAGTATTTTATCTCTGATATGGCTATATCCAATCGTATGGATTCTTTTAAGCTCAATTAGAACAGAAACAAACGACCAAGGTGCTTTAATAGGAACTGTTGTTTC
>CAYJDZ010000079.1:0-6687 GCA_964368955.1 uncultured Mariniplasma sp. | reverse complement strand
TTTTAAAGGAGAAAAGTATAGATGAAAAAAATATTATTACTATTTACAGTTATGTTAACTATAGGATTACTTATTGGATGCGAAAAGGATGAAAGTGTATTAAAGGTTGGTATGGACCTATCATATCCACCACATGAAACCGTTAATGATAGCGGTAAACCTACAGGAATTAGTGTCACTTTAGCTGAAGAGTTTGGCAAATATTTAGGGAGAAAAATTGTAATTGTGGATCTTCCTTTTGGCTCTTTAATCACAGAGTTAAACACAAATGGGATTGATGTCATCATTGCATCAATGAGTATTACTGAAAAACGTGCTTTATCAGTTGATTTTAGTGAACCATATTTTAATTTCCCATTAGTATCATTGGTGAACAAAAATTTCTATGATAGAAATAATATCAAGACTAAAGCAGATCTACTTGCTATTGAGGGTGTTAAATATGTTGGTCCTAAAACATTTGCACCTCTTGAAGTGGCAAAAGAACTTGCGATTAATCCTATCATTAGAGAAGTAGATGATGTGAATGCTGCAGTATTAGAAGTTGTTAGTGGAACTTCAGATGTCTTTTTGATGAGTGTAAGTAATGCAGGTGGCCACTATTTGGCAAACTTAGACACAACTAAATTGTTATTAGATCCTTTCTCATTATCTCCAATTGGAATGGCTTTTAGAAAAGGTAATGAAGATTTAGTTAATAAGGCAAATATATTTATTAAAGGCTTAGAAGCTGATGGCATATATGATATCTTAAGAGGTCTCTATAATAAAGATATTAATGCAAATATCCCTGGGGAAACTCTAGATATTTACTTACAAGGCATTATTAATGAAAACGAATAAGGCTTTTAATATCGGACTAGCGATTATATTTTATATAGCGCTAGTCAGTTTTATTGTAATAGCTTACCCTGGAAAGGATAATTTTAGAATAGAAGCGGTATTTGGGTATTCAAATATATTAGTTAAAGGGTATGTAACGACGATTATCGTTAGTTTAATTGTTTTATTTTTAAGTGTTATTTTTGGATTTGTGCTCTATCTTTTATCAAAATCAGAAATGCTAGCGCTAAAATATATATCAAATATATTTAGTGAAGTGATTTTTGGGACACCAACCATTGTGTTTTTTATTGTAATTTATTATTTCATCGCTGCACCGTTAAATTTATCTAATCGGTTTGTGGCAGGTATTATTGGGTTTAGTTTATTTATGGGTCCTTATATGAGAAACACATTTATTGGTGCGATGCAATCTATTGATCAAACGCAATATCAAGCAATGACGGTTTTAGGGTTTACAAATTATCAAAAATATCGATATATTATCCTACCTCAGCTTGTTAAAGTAATTATTCCACCAATGATTGGAAACTTAGCGATTATCATTAAGGGTTCTAGTTTATTAAACTTTATTGGGGTACAAGAGTTATATAATCAAATCACAACGATTCAGTCAAGAACTTATGCAGTTGTTGAAGGTTATTTAGTGATGTTCTTGTTATACTTAAGTATTACAATACCTTTAATTTATTTGGCTAAATACTTTGAGAAGAAGGTGTCAACATGGATTTAAGATTGATGGATATTGTTCAAAAATATGAAGGTAAAGTGATTTTAGATCATGTGAATTTAGAAGTTAAAAATAAATCAGGAATAGCTATTATTGGGCCCAGTGGTGCAGGAAAATCAACATTATTAAGACTTCTTGCGGGCATTGAAGATCCAATAAGCGGTGAGATTTGTTTGAATCATCATGAAGTGACACATGAAGATAAAAAAGAGTATTACAAAAAAGTTGGTTTTGTTTTTCAATCACACAATCTTTTTCCACATTTAACAATTTTAAGAAATATTACACTTGTCTTAGAAAAAGTGCACAACATGGATTTAGATAAAGCAAATGAAGTTACACTTGCTCTTTTAGAACAATTTGAACTCATTGAACATAAAGATAAGACTCCTGGGAAAATATCAGGAGGACAAGCACAAAGAGCAAGTATCATTAGATCTTTAGCTATAAGTCCAGAAGTTGTCTTTTTAGATGAACCAACAAGTGCACTTGATCCAATATTGTCTTTAGAAGTTTTAAGAACCATTTTAAAACTAAGAGAAAGCAAAATGAATTTTATGATTGTAACCCATGAGATTGAGTTTGCAAAAAAGGCTGCAGATTACGTTGTCTTTATGGAAAATGGAAATATCGTTGAGCATGGTGAGATAGATATCTTAGATCATCCAAAGACAGAACAGCTCAAAAGTTTCATTAAAAATGTAAGTTATGATATTTAAGAGACTTTTTTAGTCTCTTTTTGATATAATAAAAATAACAAATAAAGAGGTCAAGGGGTGATGTGAGTTGAGAATTTTTGTAGCAATCGATATACCAAGTGAGATTAAACAAGTAATTGAGATTGAAACTGACAAAATATTAGCCAAAACAGTATCGCACAGGAAAGCATTGAGTGACACTTACCATTTAACTTTAAAATTTATTGGTGAAATTGAAATCTCAGATATAGTTGCACTTGATCAGTTATTAGGTGAAGCTTTAAAAGATGTGAAGGCATTTGATGTTCATTTAAAGGATATGGGATATTTTGAAAAAGATAACCAATATATTTTGTGGATGGGCGTTCATCAAGGTGTTGGGTACTTAAAAGAAATCCATCAAAAAATTGATCAAAAAATTAGTGAGCTTTTTCATATTGAAAGAACTGCATTTACACCGCATATTACATTAGCTAGAAAAGTAGTCGTTGATAAAATTAGTGTACTCAATAAAAACAAAACTAAAGATTTAGTTTTTAGAGCAGAAGAAGTTGTTATATTTTATAGCCACCGAGTTGAAGAAGTTCTAACCTATACACCATTAAGCAAGATTAAACTACAATAAAAGGATGTTTGCATGAATAAAATCATTTTAAAGGATAAAAACTTCCAGATTAGAGAAACAACTCAAACAGATGCTGAGCTCATATTAAGCTACATTAAAAAAATAGCTCTATATGAAAAATTAAGCGATCAAGTTGTGGCAACTAAAGAGGATATCTTAGATACCATATTTAATAAGAAACAGGCATTTGTTGTCATCGCTGAAAAAGATGAAAAACCAATTGGATTTATGTTATATTTTTTGACCTATTCAACCTTTCTAGGAAGAGCCAACTTATATTTAGAAGATATTTACATTGATCTTGATCAAAGAAATCAAGGGTATGGGAAACTCATGTTTAAAGCTCTTACAGAAATCGCTTTAAATGAAGGGTATCAACGGATTGATTGGATGTGTCTTGATTGGAATAAAGACGCAATAAACTTTTATAAGTCGTTAGGTGCTAAACACTTAAGTGATTGGTACACATTTAGATTATCTGATGAAGACATAAAAAAATTAAATATGAAATAGTTTTGGCCCTATAAAGGCTTAAAATGGGTTTGAAATAAAGGTGACGACATTGCGTGTTGTTGCTTTTTTATTTTCTTTAGACCATATTTTCTATAAAATAAAACATCCCTGTTATGACATAAAAGTGAATCAATAATTACAAAATAGTTACAAAAAATGTAAGTCATTGTTTTTAATGCTATAATGAGATTACTTATCTAAAGTCACAAATAAATAGATTAGACAACAATATGAAACTAGGGGAATAAAATGTCGGAAGAATTTCAAAGCGAGATTAGCTTGCTTGATTTATTTTATATTTTATGGAGTAAAATCATTTGGATAATAGCTATTACGGCTATTTTTGTCATTGTCGGAGGCATATACGCGTTTAAAGTTTTAAAAGATGAATACACATCTACAGCGTCTGTGCTTGTGCTTGTCGAAAATGAGAACGAATCACAATCGCAAAATTTCACTTTTGGCCAAAGGCTAGTAGACACGTATACAGTGCTCATTTTAAGCGACTTAGTTATTAACAAGGTTAGGGCTGAATTAGATGATAACTACACAGCTAGTGAGATTAGAAAATCAATTTCTGTTTCAGGTGTTAAAGAAACAATTATTATTAAATTAAGTGTCACAAGGGGAACTGCAGAAGAATCTCAACAGTTTGCTAAGGCTTTTGTTTCAGTTGTAAGTGATGTCACTAAAGACTTTGAAGGCTTTGATAATATAGAGGTTTTAGATTGCGCATGTCTACCCGTTGAACCAAGCGGACCAAACAGGGTATTATATCTTTTAATAGCGACAATACTCGGTGGCATTGTATCAGTTGGACTCATTCTTTCTCTTGAATTGATGAATGGAAGTATTAAATCATCAAAAGATATAGAAAATAAACTTAAGATCCGTGTTTTAGGAACAATCCCAGAATACGATATCAGCCAAGGAAGTAAACTATGAAAAAAAAGATCATCAAGATGCATTATGACAGTTATGTACCAATTGCGATGAAGTATCCTCAATCAAACATCTCAGAACAATATAGAAAAATTAGATCAAATATAGAACTTTCACATATTGATAAGAATTTAAAAACGATCGCTGTAACCTCTACTATGAATGAAGAGGGAAAAACAGTCACAGCTTTAAATCTAGCGACTTTATATGCTCAAGGTGGAGAAAAGACACTTGTTATAGATCTTGATTTAAGAAAACCTAAAGTACATCGCGGGTTTAAAATGGCTAACGTAAATGGAATTTCAGATATCATTACTAAGAATCTAGATATAACAGAGTGTATTAAAGAGATTAATCCACATCTTCATATTTTGAATTCAGGAACAAAATTAGCATATCCTTCAGAATTTCTTCTAAGCGAGAAAGTGAGAAATCTCATTTCAAAATTGAAAAAGGATTATGATAAAATCATTATTGATACACCACCAGTACATTTGGTAACTGATGCAAGTATTATTTCCAATTATGCAGATGGAGTTGTTTTTGTCATCGCTTCAAGAACTACAAAAACAGAAGTTATCAAACAATCATTAAGAACGCTCAAAGATAACGGAGCATATATAATAGGGACGGTTTTAACACGTATTCAAAAAAATGATTTAGACTATTATAGACATTACTACGAATATAAAGAAGCTTAAAAGGAGTGGTTTCAATCGCAAATCTAGAAAAATCACTATTAAAAGATTTAGAAATTGAAATTAAGGACAAACAATCTTTTTCTTATCAAGATATTAGCAGGCTCTATGATGTTGATATGGAAACGGCTCACAGCACAATTAAAGATTTCTATTTAAATTATAAGTCAGAATATAAAATGATTTTTGACGCATATAAGATTCACGACTACCTCTTGCTTTCTAAATTGATTCACGATTTACTAGGGACAGCTGGATATGTTGGAGGAGAGAAAATAGAGTTCATCTGTATTAAATTGCTAGAGTGCCTAGATCCCATTCATGAGTTAAAATTAGAAGTATATATTCATGCTCTTCATTTAGAACTCAATTCATGGTCGAAAGAAGTTAACAAATTTTTATTTAAAAAATAAGAAGAGGTGCTTTCTTGAAAACTCAAATATTATTAATAGAAAATAATGAAAGATTGAATACTATTTTTACAAATGCGTTGGAAAAAACTGGATATGCAGTGCATTCGGTTACTACAGGTATAAAAGGTATTCTCACCTTTGAAGCGGAAGACATTTCCTTAGTTATCATTGGATTGATGTTACCTGACTTGAGTGGTGAGCATATTATAAAACGTATCAGAGATACTAAAAATACTCCGATTATCGTTATTTCATCTCAAAATACAGATTCGGATAAAGTTCACCACTTAACAATTGGTGCTGATGATTATTTGGCTAAACCATTTTCAATATCTGAGTTCATAGTTAGAGTCAAAGCTCTACTTAGAAGAGCTCATTTTCTTCCTGATTACCGAAAAACTTTGAAACTCAGTGATTCACTTGAGATAAATTTAGTTAATCATATCATTGTCAAGGATAAAAAAACAATTAGACTCACAAAAAAAGAAACCTTAATTTTAGGTGTTTTATCATCTAATTTAAATAATACAGTTAAAAGGGAACTACTTTATGCCAATGTGTGGAAAAAGCCATATGATGGTGACGAAAACGTATTAAATGTTAATATGTATCGTTTGCGTGAAAAAATAGAAAAAGATCCAAAAGAACCTCAATATTTGTTATCAGTCTGGGGGATAGGGTATATGTTAGATGGACGAAGTAGCAAATAACATATAAGATCTATATAAAAGACAACTATAAAAGAAAAATCAGATGAAAGTAGAGAGTGTGCATGAAAAAAAGAAAAAGAACAATCATTATTGTAGAAGTTGTTATTCTATTAGTTTTGATTGTTGTTGGATTTTTGATGGGGTGAATCCAACTAACCAAGTTAATAAAATGGCAGATATATAAAAAAGGTATTCTTAATGAACACCTTTTTTGCGCAAATAATTACAGTTTAATTTAGATTAGAATTGTAGGTTTTTTGTAAAGGATGATTGTTACCATGTCAACAATCCATAAAACAGCAAATCCTAAGAAAATCCATAAAATACCAATAATAATTAATGTCGTATCTTTTTTAGAAACACCTTTTGCGATACGATAAATTCCCCAAGCAATGCCATCAATACCAGGTAGAGCCAAAATAAGCTTAACAATCCAGTGTAAATTATCAAAAGCTTTAACTAAATCCTTCATACAATACCTCCTATTTTTCTTTAATTATATCACTGAAATGAAA
>CAYJDZ010000078.1:2154-6737 GCA_964368955.1 uncultured Mariniplasma sp. | reverse complement strand
GAATTTGACTTAATTGATACGTCTAAAGATACTGAACTTGATATAGAGTATCAATTAATTAATATTAAATACCAAGACCGTTTAGAGAGTTTAAAAAAAGTGATTAAACACATCAATCCATTCATTTGTTTTATTTTTGTGAGTAAAAAAGAAAACTTAGATATCGTTTATGAATCACTTTCAGAAATGGGTTTAAACGTTATTAACTTTAAATCTAGTTTAGGTGTAAAAAGAAGAAAACAAATTATTGACGACATTAAAGCTTTTAAGTATCAATATGTTGTAACATCAGATTTATCTGCAAGAGGATTAGATTTTGAAATTTCACATGTTATTCATTTTGATCTACCTCATCATTTAGAGTTTTTCATGCATAGAAGTGGCAGAACTGGACGGATGAATAAGTCAGGTAAAGTGATTACGTTCTTAAGTATTCATGATCATCGAAAAGTTGAAAAACTTAGAAACTTAGTCGATTTCAAGGAATATATTTTAACCAACGAAGGTATGATTGAAAAAGCATATAAGCCAAAAACAATATCTGATGCAGAAATTCAGGCAATTAAATCAATCAAAAAACCTGGTAAAGTTAAACCAAACTATAAAAAGAACAATAAAGCATTAGTAACAAAAGCAAAGAAGCAAGCAAGGAGGAAAGAATTATATGGTAAAGATCGGTAGTCATGTCTCCATGTCTGGAGATGATATGTTTTTAGGGTCTATTAAAGAAGCTGAAAACTATAATGCCAGTGCACTTATGGTTTATACTGGAGCTCCACAAAATACGATTAGAAAAAGCTTAGATAGATTAAAAGTTGACGAAGCCCTTGATTACATGAAGCAAATTGGATTTGATCCAAAAAATGTAGTTGTTCATGCACCATATATCATGAATCTTGCAAATCCAAGTGAAGAAAAAAGAGCATTCGCAATTTCATTTCTAACTGAAGAGATTAAAAGAAGTGCCTATATGCACGCAACTCAAATCGTTCTTCATCCTGGTAGTGCAGTTGGAAAAGATAGAGAACAAGCGATTCAATGGATTGCCCAAGGATTAAACCAAGTGATTTCAAATACGAAAGATTTAAATGTTAAAATCGCTCTTGAAACCATGGCCGGAAAAGGCAATGAAGTTGGAAAAACATTTGAAGAATTAAAAGCGATTATAGATTTAGTAGATGACAAAAGTCGCTTAAGTGTTTGTTTTGACACATGCCACACACATGATGCTGGCTATGATATTAAAGGTGACTTTAAAGGTGTTATTAAACATTTTGATGATGTCGTTGGAAAAGAGTATATTTCCGTTTTCCATATCAATGACTCTAAAAATGAAAAAGGTGCCTCTAAAGATAGACACGAAAACATAGGATTTGGATATATAGGATTTGATGCACTTTTAGAGGTTGTTTATCATAGGGACTTCCAAGATATTCCAAAGATTTTAGAAACACCTTATGTTGAGAAAAATGCACCTTATCTAGAAGAGATTCAAATGATTAAAGATCAAAAATTTAATCAAGAATTAAAGGCAATCATTGAAAGTAAACAACAATAAGTTAAAAAATCGAACTGCACTAAAATATAGTGTAGTTTTTTTATAATAAAACTCAGATTTCTCTGAGTTTATCTCTCTAATAGATTCATTAATACTTTCATTTCTTCATTTGTGAGTTCTCTATATTTTCCAACAGGCATATCTAATTTAATATTCATGATGCGAATTCTTTTTAAGGATACAACTTGATAACCAAAATATTCACACATTCTTCTAATTTGTCTGTTTAATCCTTCAGTTAGAATGATTTTGAATCGTTTTGGTCCTAATATTTCTACAATGCAGGGCTTTGTTATTGTATTTAATATGGGGACCCCTACTTGCATTTTAGATCCAAAATCATGTGATAAAATACGGTCTACTGCAACGATATACTCTTTTTCGTGAGCATTTTCTGCTCTAAGTATCTCGTTAACGATATCACCATCATTGGTCATCAAAATTAAACCTTCGGAATCTTTATCTAATCTTCCGATATGAAAAATACGTTTAGGATATTTCATAAAATCAACAATATTCCCTTTTATCTTTTGATCAGTAGTAGAAGTAATACCAACGGGTTTGTTTAGGGCAATATAAACGAAATCATGATCTGCTTTAATATTTTTTCCATCTACTGTCACTTGATCTGTATCTTCAACTTGATCACCAAGAACAGCAATTTTGCCATTGATTTTAATTTTTGATTTTTCAATTAAACGATCAGCTTCTCTTCTTGAGCAGTAGCCAACTTCGCTTAAATATTTATTGATTCGAGTTGCCATATTAGACTTGACAGATGTATACTATCAAATTTTGGTGTTTTAAAATATGTTGATAGTTCATCATGTGCTCCTTTTTTTTATAAACGATAATATTATTATACCTTAAATCGTTTTAAAACCCAATGATGTCGATAAAAAAATCTGATGATAGTAACTTCTAAGGATTGCCCAATGAATAGAGATCATGCGCTAAATGTTCTATAATCATTTGAAACATATTTTAAAATATATCTTTTAAGAGGTATAATGTAAATGATAAATAAATAAGAAAAAAATATCATAATAAATTAAGGAGTATTAAAATATGGATGCAATTTTAATTAAAGAAAACGTCTACTGGGTTGGTGCTATCGATTGGAATTTAAGAGATTTTCACGGATATTCAACAAATAGAGGAGGAACTTATAATGCATTTCTGATTATTGATGAAAAAATAACATTAATTGATAATGTATATGCTCCTTTTGCTAATGAGATGATTTCTAAAATCAAATCTGTTATAGATCCATCAAAAATAGATGTGATTATTTCAAATCATAGTGAACCTGACCATAGTGGGAGTATCCACGAAATCTTAAAATATGCTCCAAATGCAAAGATTTATGCATCTGGACCAGCAGGTGTACGTTCAATGATTGGTACTTACCATGACATCGAGGTTTTACCTGTTAAAACAAATGAAACATTAAATATAGGTAAAAGAACTTTACAGTTTATCCAAACACCTCTAGTTCATTGGCCAGATAATATGGTCACATATAGCTCATATGACAAAATTTTGTTTTCTAATGATATGTTTGGACAACATATAGCCTCTTTTAATCGTTATGATGATCAATACGATTTGAGTGTTTTAATTGATGAGTTAAAGAAATATTATGTCAATGTAATTCTACCTTATGGTGCTCAAACTCAAAAAGCTCTAAGTGCTGTGAAAGCTCTTGATATTGAATTGATTTGCACAAGCCATGGAGCAATCTTGAGAAGTTATATTAAAGAAGTATTCGAAGCATATGATAAAATGAGTACATATCATAAGGAAAATAAGGCTGTCGTTATCTATGATACGATGTGGGGTAGCACAGAAAAAATGGCTTTAGAAGTTGCTGAAGCTTTTCAGCAATCTGGAATTGAAACGGTTCTTCGTCACGTTAGAAAAAACCCTCAATCAGATTTGATCTTAGATCTTATGGATGCGAAATATATTGCTGTTGGGTCTCCAACATTAAATAACAATATGATGCCATCAATTGCCAGTTTCTTTTGTTATTTAAGAGGTCTTAATCCTAGAGGTTTAAATTTTGTTGTTTTTGGTAGTTATGGATGGGGAGGACAAGGTGTTGCACATGCAGATAGAGATTTAGAAGAAATGGGATTCAACAGACTTATGCCACCAATTCGTATACAATATAGTCCTTCTAGTGAACAAAAAATCTCATTAAAAAATGAAATTTTGAGTACACTTAAAGCATTTAAAGAAAAATCATAATTTATTATTTCATCGCAAATGATAAATAAGCATACAAAAATTATTTTGATAATAGTAAAGCCTCAATAAATTCCTAATTCGGAATATTGAGGCTTTGTTTATTTAAAATGAATGTGCTTTTAAGTACATAGGACTTTTCTTTCAATAATTAGTTATAAATTCATGCTTTAATTGCCCATCTTAGTTTAGCAGATCTTGAGCGACTATTAGAACTTTGTTCTTCCATAGATGGTCTTATGGGTCCTTCAGATATTTCTTTATAGATGCCTTGTCTAAAGTAGTGTTGAAAAGATTTTTTTACCAATCGATCTTCACCAGAGTGAAAAGATAAAATTGCGACCCTACCTCCAGGTTGAAGCACTTTAGGTAATTTTTCTAAAAAATCATATAAGACTTCAAACTCATGATTGACATCAATTCTAAGTGCTTGAAATGATCGTTGAGAAGATTTTTTAATTTCTTCCTCTTTTTTACTGTTGGGTAAAAAAGATAATGCTTTTTCTATGACTGAATGTAGTTCGGTTGTTGTATCAATCATATGTCCTTTACTATATTCTAAGATAATAGCAGTAGCTATTTTTTCTGCATGAGGTTCATCGGAGTTTTCGATAAGCATGCCTTGAATCTCATCTTTTGAGAGTTCTCTTAAGCGATGCGCAGCAGATATACCAATATTTGGATTCATTCTTAAATCAAGAGGCCCATCTGTTTTAAAGGTAAAACCTCGCTCTGGGTTATCTATCTGCATAGATGAAACACCTAAATCAGCTAT
>CAYJDZ010000078.1:0-2054 GCA_964368955.1 uncultured Mariniplasma sp. | reverse complement strand
TAAAACCTCGCTCTGGGTTATCTATCTGCATAGATGAAACACCTAAATCAGCTATCACAAAATCAAATAATCCTGATTCTAATACTAGATAATCGATATCTGAAAAATTCATATTTTCAATTGATAAGATGTCTTTTCCATAACCTAGGTTAACTAAACGCTCTCTTGTGCGTTCTAATTCAATTGGATCAGCATCAATAGCGTATAGATGACCTTTAGGTGCTAATTTTTTTAGTAATTCCAATGAATGTCCACCATAACCTAGAGTTGCATCTAACCCAATTTGACCCGGTTTGATTTGTAAAAAATCCAATATCTCATCGACACATATAGGACGATGCATACCAGCAGGTGTGTTTCCTTTTTGGATGACTTTTTCTATAGTATCTGCATAAATTTCTGGTTGATGTTCTTTATATTTAGCATCAAATGTTTTTGGGTGAGTTCCCTTGTAGCGTGGTCGTCTTTGATGCTCTTTTTCTGGATTGTCCATAATATTTCAATTCCCTTGAATTAGATTTTTATTTTCTTTAAATACAAATAATATCTTACCAAATATATGTATCAAAAGCAAACTATCTAACCAATCATTATTTGATGATATCTAGCAATTTATCAAAAAAGATAAAATCTTATTAGCGATTGATTAATTCGTATAATTTGCAGATGATGAAAAAATTATGAGATGATTGTGACAACAATTTTAGCTACTAATGATTGCTTAGAATGTAGTATAATTGAAATAAGTAGATAAACGATTTAGATTAAACATAAGAGTCACGGGAGGCATTAGATGAATGATCAAATTATATTAGATGTGCATGAAAGACCTAAAAGTGTATTGGCTTGGATTTTCATGAGTTTACAACATGTTTTTGCGATGTTTGGAGCAACCGTTTTAGTTCCAATTTTAACGGGGCTTCCAGTAGGTGTTACTTTAGTAGCAAGTGGTATAGGAACCTTAATTTATATTGCTTGTACTAAAGCTAAAGCACCAGTCTTTTTAGGAAGTAGTTTTGCATTTATACTTGCGATCAAGGCAGTTACAATAACTAATCTTGATGGCTCAAAAGATTTTAGTGCAGCCTATTTTGGTCTAATGGCAGTTGGGCTGATTTATGTCATTGTTGGGATCATCATCAAATATGCTGGTAGTGGTTGGATCAAAAGATTATTACCACCAGTGGTCGTAGGACCGATGATTATGATTATTGGTTTAGTTTTAGCACCAGTAGCTATTCAAAGTGCAGGTCTAGATGGCTCATCTGGATTTAAAACACCCATAATTGCACTAATTACCTTTGCTACAGTTATTATCATTAGCATCTACGCAAAAGGCTTACTAAAAATCATTCCTTTTTTAGTCGCTATCGTGATTGGCTACATTGCTTCACTAAGTCTGGGGATTGTTAGTTTATCAACAGTTTTTCAAGGAGTCTCCTTTTTTGTCATGCCTGACTTTGCTGTAGTTGGAACTTATCAAATGAATTTAAGCGCTATTTTAATGTTTTCTCCAATTGCATTTGTTACCATAGCTGAACACATTGGAAATCATACAGTTTTGGGTCAGATAATTGGCAGAGATTTACTCAAAGATCCAGGATTGGGAAATACCCTTTTAGGTGATGGTATTGCAACATTTGTGAGTGCTGCAATAGGGGGTCCAGCAAATACAACTTATGGTGAAAATACAGGTGTAGTTGCAATGACTAAAGTAGCAAGTGTTTGGGTTACTGGATTAGCTGCTATTTTCGCAATAATCTTAGGTTTTTTTGGATATATTCAAGCATTCATTTTAAGTATACCAAGTGGTGTCCTAGGAGGCATGACAATCGTTTTATATGGATTGATTGCAGCTAATGGAGTAAAAGTTTTAGTTGAAGATAAGGTGAATTTAACAAATATGAAAAATTTAATTGTTGTCGGAGCTATGCTAGTTATTGGCTTAGGGGGTGCAGCAATCGAACTTAATAGTAGTGTGTCTCTGAGTGGAATGAGCCTAGCTGCATTAGTGGGTATTATACTTAATCTTATATTAGCACCAAACAAAGAAG
>CAYJDZ010000077.1:0-6756 GCA_964368955.1 uncultured Mariniplasma sp. | reverse complement strand
TGAAAGCGCTTTTATTATTTATAAAATAAAAATGCACCCCTGTGATATCTTTGATTCATATCTAAGTGAATACATTTTTATATCTTTTATCAATTATTTATTTTCATCTCTGCCATCACCAAATATTTGATTAAACTGGCGATGCACTCTAACGAACGTTGTTGATCTAGATAACATCTTTAAAGTTGGAGCACCAACATAAGTACATGTTGATCTTAAACCCCCTAGTATATCTTTTAGCGTATCTTCTAGGTCACCACGATAAGGTAGTTTAACAGTTTTTCCTTCACTTGAGCGATATTCAGCAACTTGGCCATAGTTTTTCTTCATTGCTGTCTCTGAACTCATCCCATAAAATCGAACATGTTTTTTTTCATCAACTAAATGCTTTTGAGTTTCTATGTCAATTTTTCCATTTAAAACATATTCTGTAATAATTTCTCCACCACCTTGGTCGTGGCCTGCAAGCATGCCACCTAACATGACAAAATCAGCACCTGCACCAAAAGCTTTTGCTACATCTCCTGGGCATGTACATCCACCATCACTGATAATGTGTGCTCCAAGACCATGTGCCGCATCAGCGCACTCAATGATTGCTGAGAGTTGAGGATATCCTACACCAGTTTGAATTCTAGTTGTACAAACACTACCTGGTCCAATACCAACCTTAACAATATCAGCACCTCTTAAAACCAACTCTTGTGTCATATCTGCAGTAACGACATTACCTGCAATAATCGTATGATTTGGGTAAGTTTTTCTTACTTTTTCGACAAAATCACCAAAATGCTCTGAATATCCATTTGCAACATCAATACATATATATTTGATATCAGGATATGCTTTTAAAATAGAGATTAGGTTTTGATAATCTTTTTGATTTGTTCCAACACTTACAGCAAAATAGTCTGGATTAAGCTTTCCTTTAACTCTGTCGATATCATCAAGTGTATATGATTTAACCAAACATGTAAATAACTGATGTTCTTGCAAAGTAAGTGCAACATCAATCATACCCACACCATCCATGTTTGAACCCATGATTGGAATGCCGGTCCACGATTTGTTACTATGTTTAAACTGATAGGTCCGATTTAAGTCAACATCTTTTCTACTCTTAAGCGTTGATCTTTTAGGACGGATTAATACATCACTAAAATCTAATTTTTGATCGTCTTCTATACGCATATCTAACTACCCCTTTATTATTTTCTTTCCCCTTATTATTATACATAAATATGCTTAAAACTTAAAGGGTAAATCCGATAATCTTTTATTTAACATTTTGTTTATTTTCTCAAAGCCTTTAATCCGTCAATATACCCCAAAATACCTAAATTGTTTTATGATCTTTAATTTTTAGATTAATCACAACTAGTAATAAAAATGCTAGGATACCACCTAATAAATCGATTAAAATATCTGTCACTTGAAATGCTCTGCCCTCTGAAAAGAGTTGAATAGATTCATCTATAATTGCCGTTATTGCTACACATATTATTAACATGCTAATTCTTTTATGCTTATTTTTTAAATAAAATCCCCAAAAGAGTCCTAATAAGTAAAACTCTCCAAAATGAGCAAGTTTCCTTACAAACATCGACAAGAGATCATACCTAATCGTAATTCCTATTTTTGAAAGTATCGTATTCAGAGTTTGTGTGATTAAACCAGATTGTTCAGATGAAATATTGGCATTTAGCATAGAATTCCCCCAAATAAATGCTGTCATTAGAAAGATTAAGAAAAATAAAATTTTTTGTTTATGAATCTTTATCATCTTCACACCACCTTATAGCAATTATAACATAATATAAAATGAAAGAATTAAATGTATATCATTGAAATAAAACAAGTATTGCTATATAATTCAATTAAGAAGGTAGGAGGTAGTCTTATGAAGAAAGCGAAATATGGTTATGGTTGGGTTTTAAAATTTGTACTAGCAGCTATTTTACTAGGTGTTGGTATATACATGGTATTTGCTGATGAAGTTGTTTATGCCATCACAGGGGTAACGATTGTCATATTTTCTTTATTTAGAGTCTATCCACTGATTAAATCACTTAATAAAGAAATTTTAAGAACACTTAATTTAATTGAAATCATTTTTGATACATTAATCGGCATTTTAATTATTTATATTGCTTTTGCTTACAAAGATACTTTAAGTGATCAAAAAATATGGGCTTACGTCTATCGTTATGCATTAGTCTTCTTCTTTTATGCAAGAGGTCTTGTCTATTTCAATTCAGTCGTTTTTTTAGGAGAAAAAACAGAAGTTCCAAAATTTTGGGTGCACATCGTAGCACTCTCACTTGGTGCAGTCATTGCTGTCTATCCTAATTTCGATTATGAAATCGTTGGTATCTTCTTCCTTATTATCTCTTTAATTGGAGCAGCTTACTTAGGATATGATGGATTTGGTGGTTATCAAAAATATAGAGAATATTCAAAAGAATTAAATGACGGTGATTCAAAACAAAAGAAAAAACAAAAAGAAGCACCTCAACCAGTGATTGAAGATCCAGAAGAAAAAAGACCATACGTTAATTAAATCATTTTAAAAACACTGTTCAATCAGTGTTTTTTTAAGCATTATTAAGGAGTTTACATGACAAAAAGTGTTCATATAGCCGGTATCTTATTCGCATCCATTTTCGGGTTTTCATTTTTATTTTCTAAAATTGCATTAAACTATATCACACCGCTAGGTTTAATTGCATACCGGTTTTTAATTGCTTTTATGTGCTTTGAAATTTTAAGACTATTTAAAGTCGTTAAAATCAAGATCCAAAAGCCACAATTTAAGTATTTAATCTTAGTTGCTTTATTTCAACCTATCTTATACTTTCTATTTGAAACCTATGGACTTAGTTTAAGTTCAAGTGGAGAAGCAGGGATGATGATCGCATTGATCCCTATATTTGTTGCTATCTTAAGTTCAATCATCATCAAAGAAAAACCAAAACCGGTTCAAATTTTATTTATCATTACTAGTGTTGCTGGTGTATTAATCATACAGTTAAGCAAACTATCAGATCAAAATAGTTCAGGAATCATAGGATTTGTTTTATTATTACTAGCAGTTATTTCTGCAGCACTTTTCAACATTGCGTCTAGAACTGCTTCAAAAAAAGCGTTAAGTCCAATGGCAGTCACTTATTTTATGATGTTTTTTGGAGCAATCATCTTTAACATCATTTATTTAATCCAATTAGTCATTGAACATAGAATTTCAGATTACATCACAAACTTTTATCAAATCGAAATTGTGGGACCTATTTTATATTTAGGTATCGTTGCTTCTATTGGAGGTTTTTTCTTAGTTAACCTTGTTTTATCTAAGGTTCCAGCACACGTATCATCGATATATTCAAACCTTTCAACAATCGTTGCAATCATCGCTGGAGCATTGTTACTAAATGAGACAATTGAAATATATCATATTATTGGTAGTATATTTATTGTCACTGGTGTTTATGGGACAGTTAGATTTAACAGAAAAATAAAACAAATAACTTGACTAATTGACTTCATGAGGTAAAATAAAGGAAAATAGTGGAAATGGGGATATTATGAAACTATTTAAAAAGATTTTTTATACCGATACTTGGTTTGAAAAACAATCACATATCTATATTTTTATAACCGTTATTTTTTTATTGTTACCTATCATTTATTGGTTAGTCTATGCAACAGGTGGTGTTAAATTTGTCTATGCACATACGATGTATATTCCTATCGTCTTAGCAGGGATATTTATTGGTCCACAATTTGGAATTGTAATTGCTGCACTAGCGGGCATATTACTTGGACCATTGATGCCTTTAGATACACTTAATGCAATACCACAAGAATTCACTAATTGGTTTTACCGGTTTATTATATTTGTACTATTAGGTTCTATATCTGGATTTGCGAGTCGAAATTTAAAAAAATCAAATATAAGTATCAATTATTTGCTGAGTCACAACCAAGAAACTGGCCTACCAAATGTTAACTTTCTTGGGTCTAATAAAGCACATTTTAATTCAGATGCTTATATGATTTCAACTCTTTTGATTCATAATAGCAATTCTATTTCAGATGCTTTGGGTTTGGAAAGATATTATGATGTCTTAGTATTAATCTATCAAACCTTAAAAAATAAGTATGAGGATGCTATAATCGTCCAAGCAGACTACAATAAGCTTTGGTTTATAAAAAAGCTTGATGATATTAACAACGATTCATTTGACTTAACCGATCTAGTCCAAAACATAAAACAAGTTCATCATACACCTATCTATATTGACTTTACGATTGGATCTTCTAAAATCCAAGATTATAAGTTGCTCTCCCAATTGTCAACATATAGAATTTCAGATAGCGCAGCAAAAAAAGCTAGAGAGCAAAATATCTCATATTTAATTTATGAAGATATAGATTTATCTAAAAATAACGACTTTGAATTAATATCTACCTTTGAACAAGCTCTAAACAAAGGTGAAACCTATTTAGTTTATCAACCTAAAATTGATATCAAAACTATGAAACCTATTGGTTTAGAGGCCTTGATTCGATGGAAACATCCTTTAAGAGGGCTCATTCCACCTGATCAATTCATTTTTCTATTAGAAGAAACAAAACTAATCCACCATTTAACAGATTGGGTATTAACAGAAACTCTGATTCAAACTCAAAGGTTTATCGATATCGGCATTGAGGTTCCAATTTCAATTAATATATCGCCAAACAGTATGGCAGATCCTGGTTTTCATAAAAGGATGATGGATATTATTGAAAGCCATCATATTTCACCTTCACTCATCGAGTTAGAAATAACCGAACATGTCTTAATGAAAAACGCTAAACTAAATCATCAAGTTCTCAAACAATTTTCTAAACATAACATGAAGATTTCACTTGATGACTTTGGGACTGGATACTCATCTTTAGCATACTTAAATGCTTTTGATATAGATGCGATTAAACTTGACAAACAGTTCATCTCAAAACTTGTTGAAGATCTAGCGGTTAAACACATCGTAAAATCTACATTAGACCTTGCTAAAAACCTTGGATTTGATGTGATTGCTGAAGGTGTTGAGACTAAAGAGCAATTAGATTTACTCAAAACATACGATTGTCGTTATGCACAAGGATATTATTTTGCTAAACCTATGAATGATGAACAAATTATAAAATGGTATCAAGAAGCTTTAAAGTAAAAACCACCAAAACGGTGGTTTTTACTTATTTGATTTGTTTTGGTTTTAAGGTTTTAAGCCAAATTGAAATAAAATCGACAACTGTGAGTAGACTCGCAATTACACTTACCCAAATCATAATATTCTTTAATCCATTTTTTAAATAATCAACTGTTACTTCCATAACATCAGCTAGTTTTACGAAATATGAAAAACTAATTAAGTTTGAGTGATTGATGAATAACAACATCAAGATGAGTGAAAATATTGATGATGCTGTGTAGCAAATTGCTAAATTTAAATTCCATTCTTTATAGTAGATTTTTAGTAGTTGTACGATAAATGTAATAACGGCAGAAATTATAAAGACGTAAATAAATTTATCTGTAATCGTTTTATTGAAGAAAGTTGAAACTAAGACATCATTTTCATACCAGCCAAGTACCGTAACATATCTAAGTAAGATCACAATGAAAATACTGGCGAAAATGCTGTGGAAGACAAGACCAGCAATGCTTTGTCCTCGTGGAATTTTAGTTGTTTTGGGTTCAGGAAGACTGGGCAAATCCATAATTTTCCATTCATTTGGATGAAGTTTTACTTGGTAATAATCGATTAACCAAAAGGATAAAGTGACCCAAAAGAATGCCCCAATTAAAGCTGAAAATGTCTTACTTACTATACTGCTGATAATGATAACGATTGTTTTAAACAATGTTGCTTCGTTAACATTGATAATGGAATCTATGGAACCAATAACAATCATGACCACACCGACAATAATTAAAACAAGCTTTAATACTCTTAAATAGTCATCATAATATAAGGGTGAAATGACATAGTGTTTATCTTCTTTGTAATTATTGGCAATCTTTCTAGGACTTCCAATTTCATGTAGTACTCGATCTATTTCATCTTCTGTAGGGTTTTCTCCTAACATGTCATAGATATTTGAACTCAGTTCTTTTTCAACATCTGCTTGCATATCTTTAGGTAATCTTCTACTAACATCATAAATATAGCGTTCAATATATTTTTTCATTTTTAGTCCTCCAAAATTTGTTTGTTTACATCTTCAATAATATCAACCCATGCTTTTTTTAAAGCCTCTAAAATTAAAAATCCATTTTCGTTAAGTTTATAGTACTTTCTTGGTCTAGATTCACTTGTATCCCAAGTAGAATCCAACAAACCTTGTTGATCTAGTCTTCTAAGTAGTGGATATAGCGTCCCTGCTTCAATGCTTGTGTTTTTCTCATTTAAGACTTGAAGCAAACTATATCCATATTGCAATTTCTTTAAAGCGTTTAAGACAATCATGATTTGGGTTCCTCTTTTTAACTCATTGATCATGTTATTCAGCAGCTCTTGATTGTGCATATCATCACCTCTGATTCGATTATACTGTATGCCATACACTATTGTCAATAACATAATATTATTTTTTAAATTTTTTGTTCTTGTTGCTCTTAAAACCATGCATATACCATAATTATTCTTAAGTAAAGCCTTTTCATTGTTTTTTCCTACTCAAGGCTTTATAATAAATATATTCATATAT
>CAYJDZ010000076.1:0-6821 GCA_964368955.1 uncultured Mariniplasma sp. | reverse complement strand
AAAGACATGCTCATTGCAGATGATGAAGTAAATGTCATCATGGTCGTCGGTGGATATCGCAATGGCGATTTTGTGGATTATGCTGATAAAGATATGTCAATGATGTATAATTTAGGTGCAGGCGGGGGCGCAATCATTTTAAAGAAAAATTATAATAAAAATTTACTTCTTGGATCACATATGATTGCAGATGGTTCTCTATCTAGAACAGCTGGGGTCGAAATTGGGGGCGTTTGCAATCCAATTACCAAAGATAACCTAGAAGAAGCTAAAAAGTCATTAAGGTTAATGGATCCACAAAAAATGAAAGCAAGATTAAATGAAGTTTCAATGCCAAATTGGTTAAAGTGCATTGATGAAAGTTTAAGAAAGTCTCATTTAGAAAGAAAAGACATCACATTTTTAGATATTCTTCATATTAAACGCTCTGGACATCAATTTATGTTAGATGAACTCGGGCTTAATAGCAATCAAACAATTTACTTAGAAGATTATGGCCATTTAGGACAAATCGACCAAATTCTTTCCTTACATCTTGCACTCCAATCTGGGCAAGTTAAAGATGGATCAGTTGTTTGTATGTTAGCTGCTGGAATTGGCTATGTTTGGGCTGCTAATATTATTAAATGGGGCTAAAAAAATATAAAATAGAAAGAAGATTTTTAATCACGAATAGAGGTAAATTATGTTACTTGCAGATATAATAAGTGTTACTATGAACTCATTGATCTCGTTTAGTTTCTTGTCACTTGCTACTTTTGGTATTGTTTTAATTTTTAAAACAAGCTCGACAACAAACTTTGCTCAAGGTTCATTAGGTATTCTTGGGGCTTATGCTACAAGCTATATCATCGACAAACAAGGCGTTAATGATTTATTAGGAACGCCTGGGGTTGTTATTAACTCAGTTTCACAACTCATCATACCAATGCTTGCCGGCATCTTGGTGTCTTTCATTGCTGGTTTTTTAATCCATGCAATAATATTTAAAAATGCTAAATACACAAATGTGGCGACCAAACAAATTATAACGATGGGATTAGTGATCGTTATTACTGGTGCGATTCCACTTATTTTTGGATCAGCTGTTACACGAGTTAGTTTTCCCTTCTCAAAAGATACAATTCGGATACTAGGTGTTATTGTTCCTATTCACAACCTAGTTACTTTACTTTTAGCTGGAGTCATTATCACAAGTATTTTCATTTTATTAAAACATACAAAATGGGGCTTAGGTGTAAGATCTGTAGCATCAAATGAACGTGTTGCTGGACTTATGGGAATCAATACTGATTTTGTAAGTGCTCTAAGTTGGGCGATAGCAGGTGCGCTAGGTGCGTTATCGGCAATTACTTATACAGCCGCAATTGGAACACTATCTTCGCTAACAATGATCGATATGCAGGTCAATGCCTTCTACGCATCAATATTAGGCGGATTCTCAACTTTTTATGGACCTTTAGCAGGCGCCTTTATTCTTACAACAGGTCAGTCGTTATTTCCTAAGATTTTAGTTAATTGGAATCTAGCACAATGGAGTAATACTGTCTTATATTTATCAATTATGATTGCTGTTCTTATTAAACCAGTCGGTCTATTTGGTAAGAAAGTTATTAAGAAGGTATAATCAGATGAGAAGATTTCATAGAGAAAAATTAAAGCCTTTCTTGAAAAATCCGAAATTTGGATTTCTTCTTCTAGGTTTTGCATTAATTACTTTAAAGTTTTTATCGGGTATAATTCCTCCAGATTTATTTGGAGCTATCGTCACGACATCATATTTCTACCTAGCTGGATTAGGCTTTGCCTTACTCCTTGGTTATGGTGGATTAGCATCACTTGGTACGGGTGCATTTGTTGGAATTGGCGCATTTGCGATGCATTATTTATATCGTTTTATGTCACTTCCTCTAACCGTATCCATCATTGGTGCAATTTTAGTCGCTGTTGCTGTCTCACTCTTATTTGGCTTTGTTTCCTTAAGAATTGCTGGGATGTATCTTGCGATTATAACGATGGGATTATCACAAATAGTTGTCGAGATTATTAAAAATATCCCGCAGTATGCTTCTGGAACAACGGGCGGATTCCTCTCTGGAGCCGTGCGCAGACCACTAGCATTTATCGGCATAGAGTTTAAATCTAACTCAACCCTCTTCTTTATTGCTTTCTTTGTTGTTTTAGGAATGAGCGTTGTTTACAATTTAATTAATTCTCCAACTGGACGTGCACTTTTATCCATGAAAAATAGTGAAACAGCTGCACAAACAATGGGCATCAGCTTAATAAAATATCGTTTATTTGCATTTACGATATCTGGAGTTTTTGGAACACTTGCTGGGATCTTAAGCTTGATGTTTGTCAGAAATTCTGATGTTGGCTCAGTCGGATTAACCTTTGCCTTAAACATCCTTGCTGCGGTCGTCATTGGCGGTACAAAGTCAATTTGGGGTATCTTAGTCGGAACTTTTGTCATCTTTGGCTTAAACTTAGCAGTCTTGCAACCCTTAAATCTAGGAAGTTACTCAGTCATTATTAATGGTATCTTAATCATCATTGTTGTCATGTTTTATCCAGGTGGTTTAATTCAATTGTTTGGAGACATAAAAAAACTCTTAAATAAATTTATATTAAGATTAAAGGAGAGATTTTATGGAACTGAAGAATAAGATAAACTATTTACTTGCTAACTTCAAAAACAATCGAAATGTCAACAATCACCGAAAGCTCGTCCTAAAAATCAACTATCTCAAAGGGTTAGCCTATGAATACGAAAAGAAACAATCAATATTTTTAGAAAAAGAAACTCAATTAATTGAAGGTTACTATCTTGAAGATATCGAAATTTTAAATAAACAACTAAATGGACAAACAAATTTCGATCTCAAAAGAGAAGTACTTCTTAAAAAAATGGAACGTCAGGCATATTGGTCCAGAAGAAGATATAAAACAAAAAAATTAAGATCTAAGGACGCTTTAGAAGTTCAAAATTTATTAATCATCTGGGATAAAGAACAAGCTGAAAAGAAAGATCAATATCTTAAAACATTGAATGAGAAATATCCTCATCTTGATAATAAAGATGAACTAAAAAATATTCAAGAAAAAATTAGCGCTCTAGATGTCAAACGAAAAGCTCAATTTACAAAAAGAGATCTGAAAAGTGTTCAAATTCAAGCAAGTGTCAAAACTTTCTTAGAAAAAAACGACTTAAAAATCTCAACCATGAAAAGAAAAAATAATGAGCTCATCTCTTTAATCGAAAATTACAATAAAAAGCGTTATGAAGAAGATCAAAAATTATTAGCTAAGTACTTACCAGAATTGGAAACTTTAAAAAATACTCAAGCTAACCTTAAAAAGATCGAACAACTTATATTAAAAATTGACAAAGTTCAAACGGTTATAAAAATGATTGAAAATGATCAAATTCATTTGTCTATTAGCCATTTAAAAATGTTCTTTGGTGGAATCAAAGCCATTAACGATTTATCATTTGATGTCTATAAAGGTGAAATATTTGGTCTTATTGGTCCTAACGGTGCTGGTAAAACAACAATCTTTAACTGTATTACCCAGTTTTATAAAGCAACATCAGGAAATACGCTTTTAAGAAATAAAGATGGTCACATTGTTAGTTTAGATGAATTTAAAACCCACGATATGATTAAAGAAGGCATTGCCAGAAGTTTTCAAAACGTTGAACTTATCTGGGAATTAACTGTACTTGATAATCTTATGGTTGCAGCCCACTCATTACTTATTACTTCTTTTACCGATCACATGATCCATACGAGAAAACTATTAAGAGAAGATACCGTTATTAGAACCAAAGGTTACCACATCCTGCAAAGCTTAGGCATCGAAGAATATGCGTTCAGATCACCTTATGGGCTGCCTTATGGCGTTTTAAAGAAAATCGAATTAGCACGTACTTTAATGACTGACCCTTCGCTCATTATCTTAGATGAACCCGCTGCTGGGCTTAATGATGCTGAGACGATTGACTTAGGAAATGTAATTAAAAAAGTCAATAAAGAATTTGGTATCACAATATTTTTAGTTGAACATGATATGGGATTAGTGATGTCTATTTGTGATAGGATTTGTGCAATCTCATTTGGTAAAATGATTGGCTTAGGCACTCCAAAAGAAATTCAATCAAACCCTGAAGTACGGAAAGCTTACTTAGGAGATGATGAAGATGAATAATTATATATTAGAATTAAAAAATGTTGAAATTGACTATGGCATCGTTAAAGCTGTTAAAGGCATCAACATGAATGTAGAAAAAGGAACTATTGTTGCCATCCTTGGCGCAAACGGTGCTGGAAAAACATCAACGATTCGTTCAATTTCAGGGTTCACTAAAATTAAAAGTGGGCAAATTATCTACAATGGCGAAAGTATTCAAAACCAACATGCTTATAAAATTGTAAAAAAAGGTATTATGCAATCACCAGAAGGGCGGATGATTTTAAATGGTCTAACTGTAGAAGAAAACTTACTGGTCGGAGCTTATTCAATTAGCGCAACAAAAGACGAAAATGGCCTTAAAACATCTCGTAAAACTAGAGTTAAAACCTTATTAGAAGAAGTTTATGGATATTTCCCAATTCTACTTGAAAGAAGAAAGCAACAAGCTTCAACACTATCTGGTGGTGAACAACAAATGCTTGCCATAGGCAGAGCACTGATGGGTGCTCCAAAGTTATTATTACTTGATGAGCCATCCTTAGGACTTGCACCTTTAATTATCCGTGATATTTTTAACATCATTAATAAAATTAAAGAAGACGGCAGAACGATTTTAATTGTTGAACAAAATGCAAGACAAACATTAAAAATAGCGGATTACGCTTATGTGTTAGAAATTGGGAAAGTCAAAATAGAAGGAAAAGCTAGTGATCTTCTCAATGATAAAGATTTAATTAGTGCTTATCTCGGAGTATCCGAATAAGTGATAAAGAAAAGTAACAATAGTGCAATAGCACAAGAAAATAAAAGGAGAAAAAAATGAAGAAATTTTATTTAATTTTGTTCGTATTTGTTCTTGGATTTGGTTTAATGGCTTGTGAAACCAAAGAAGGAACTCATGGTATTACTAAAACAGAAATTATTGTTGGTAATACAGCTGCTACAAGTGGTGCATTTGCTGGTGTTGGTGTCCCATTTAACATCGCAATGCAAGTTGTTTTTGATGACTACAATGCAAAAACTGACGGTAGAAAAATTGTTTTCAAACACTATGATGATGGTTTTGATGGCGCACAAGGCTTAGCTTATACTAAAAAATTAGTAGAAGATGATAAAGTCTTTGCTTTAGTTGGCCATTTTGGAACTAACACTGTTAACTCTACAATGGACTATCTATTAGAATCTGGTGTTCCTATGGTTTATGGTGTTACAGGCGTGAACACTTTATTCTATGAAAACCAACCAGGTAACAACATCCTTTCTGTTCAACCTATTTACCGTACAGAAGGTAGAATGTTAGTTGCAAGAGCACTTCATGAAAGTTTATTTGGAACTCAAGGTAATGCAAAACTTGGCGCAACAGATAAAATCGTAGTTTTATACTCTGATGATGATGCAGGGCAATCAATTAAATTAGGGATTACTGACGAAGTTGCTTCAGCTAAAATTGCTGATCGTGTAACTTACCTACCATTTAGCGCATTAACAGCTAGTAGTGTTGCTTCAGTTGCTCTAAATTTAAATCCTTCAGTAATTTTATTATCATCTAACCAAGCGCCAGCTACAGCTATGGCAACTGCTTTAAGAGTTGCTGAAAGTACTGTTCCAGTATTATCAAGCTATGTTAACGGGGCTACTGTATTTACACCTGCAATGAAAGATGCAACAACTCCACTTCCTTATCAAGTTTATGCCAACGCATGGGTTGATATTTCTAAAGCTGATGGTGCTGCACCTACTGCTGCACAAATTGGTGGAGACGGTAAATTAGTTGGTTGGGCATCCCCAGACTTTGCTTATCTCGCTGGATTTACTCCTGAATATTGGGAAACATTTGTTAAAGATATGAATTCATCTACTATTAAAGAAGGCGACACAGAAGCTAAAGCATTATGGGCAAACGCTTATGCAATGGCTGGTTATATTGCAGCTAAGACTTTTGTTCAATTATTAGATAGAGTTGACCTAGATAAAGTAACTTGGGAATCATTTATCGCTGCTGCTGAATCTAAACCAATTGATCTTCCAATGACTGGTTCAGTTGACTGGAAAAATGGAAACAGAACTGGTTTAACAATGTTAGCTTTAAACAAATTAGTTTATGCACCATCAACACAATTTGTTAAACTTCACGGACTTGAAGATATTGATACTGTAAAAGCTAAATAATTAAGACACAAAGATCTGCATTATATAAATAAACTCTAATTATCATTTTGGCAAAAAGGGAGTAGTTAATACTCCCTTTAAGTCAAAATATATCTATTAAGGAAGAAGGATATTATGAAAATACCTAAAATAATCACAGTCTTAGATGCAATTAAATTAGTAAAAAGCAATGATAATATCGTTATTGGTATGGCTGGTGCTGAACCAAGAGAATTTATCAAAAGATTACATGAAAGAGCCAATGAAATAAGTGGTGTAACGGTTACAAATTGTTTACCATTTGAAAATGGCGAATTTTTTATAAATCCAATTTATAAATCTTCATTTTCAACTGACAGTTGGTTCTATGGGCCAAGTTTAAGAAAAGCGCACATAAATGGAAATATTAGTTTTATTCCAAACCATCTACATCTAGCTGGTCGTAAACGCTTTAGTCATACCAGACCAAATATTTT
>CAYJDZ010000075.1:0-6849 GCA_964368955.1 uncultured Mariniplasma sp. | reverse complement strand
ATTATGATATTATCGTCGAAAAAAATTCAATAAGAAATTTATCTAAACAAATCAAATCTTTTTATTCATATGAAGATATTTTTGTAGTAACTGACGGGAACGTTGATGAATTATATCATGATTTTATAAAGGGTATTTTAAGTGAATTTAATCTCCACTTTGTGGTGATTAAACCAGGTGAGCCATCTAAGTCGATAGAGACATATTTGAATGTTATCCATCAATTAGTTGAAAAAGGTATCAAAAGAAATCATCTACTGATTGCATTTGGTGGTGGTGTTGTTGGAGATTTAACGGGTTTTGTTGCTGCAACTCTTTATAGAGGTCTACCTTTTATCCAAGTTCCAACAACTCTTTTAGCACAAGTTGATAGTTCAATAGGGTCTAAAGTTGGCATCGATCTAGATATTGGTAAAAACTTAATTGGATCATTTTATGCACCTAAACTCGTTGTCATTGATCCTATTTTTTTAGATACATTAAGTGTACGAGAATATAATCAAGGCATTGCAGAAATAATTAAAGCAGGGCTTATTGCCAATCAAGAACTTTTCTTATATTTTAAACAAAATAAAAAAGTGACTGAAAAAGAAATCTTAATGGCCTTAGAGGTTAAAAGAAATGTTGTTTTAAAAGATCCCTTTGACATGAATGAGCGAATGCTATTAAACTTTGGCCATACATTTGGTCACGCATTAGAAAAGAAGTTTGATTATCAGACGTATAAGCACGGTGAAGCAATTAGTTATGGGATGTTGATTGCACTTGAAATTGGCATTAAAAAGGGAATAACACCAAAACATCTATATGAAGATATCAGAGTTGTTTTAGAAAATATTGGACTCATAAAAAAACCATACTTTAAGATAGAAGAATTAGATTCATTTATAAAAACAGATAAGAAATCTACTGCTGAAGCCTTTTATTTCATATGCATTAAAGAAATTGGTCAGGGAGTAATTACAACATTACAGGCTGGTGACCTATAAATGAATATAGTCATCAGACCATCAAAATTAGTAGGCATCATAGAAGTTGTCAGTTCTAAATCTTTATCACATCGATATGTAATTGCAGCAGGACTAGCACATGGGACATCGCATATTTATAATGTTTTAAAGTCTAAAGATCTTGACGCAACAAAAAAAGCATTAGAAGGACTAAATGTTATTTTTAAAGATGAAAAAATAATCGCATCTGGATACAAACTTAGAACCCATGAGATAGATGCAAATGAATCAGGGTCCACTTTAAGATTTATGATACCTCTTTATATGATTCAAGAAGAAAAAGTTATTTTTCACGGTAAAAACCGTTTAGTCGATAGACCTTTAGATGTATATGAAGACCTCTTTAAAGAAAAAGGATTAGGATTTAGCTACTTATCACCTAACCATTGTCTACCCCTAGAAGTAAAAGGGCCATTAGAGGGTGGGCACTATAAAGTTTTAGGAGATGTAAGTAGTCAATTTATCTCAGGGTTATTATTTGCCCTTCCCTTAGTTAAAAATGATTCTGACATTGAATTGTTAACACCCTTATCTTCAAAAGGCTATATTGATATGACCCTAGATACACTGGATAAATTTGGAATTATCTATCAGTTTAAAGATAACCACATTTATATTGAAGGAGGGCAAACATATCATCCAAGAACTTTAACAGTAGAAGGTGACTTTTCACAAGCAGCTTTTTGGATGGTTGCAGCTACGATTAACTTGCATGAAATGCCCATCTATTTGAAAAATTTAAATCCTTTTAGCAAACAAGGAGACAAAAAGATAGTTGATATCATCCTAAAAATGGGAGGAGATATTCACTTTGAAGAAGATACGAAAACATATGCTATCTATCCTCAAAAAACAAAAGCAATTGAGATAGATTTAGATCAGATTCCAGATTTAGGTCCCATTCTCATGGTTTTAGCAGCTTTGAGTGAAGGTGAAACTCACTTTATTGGGTGTAAAAGATTAAAAATTAAGGAATCAGATCGATTAAAAGCAATGTATAATTTATTAATAAAATTAGGTGTTGATATGAGAATTACTGATGATGAAGCTTGGATTAAAGGACAAACCTCTTTCATTGGGAACTTATCTTTGAGTTCATATAACGACCATAGAATTGCCATGGCGATTGCCATCGCAAGTCTAAGATCAGATGGACCCATAACGATTCTAGATAGTCAAGTGGTTGATAAGAGTTATCCGAATTTCTTTGAAGTGTTCAAAAGTCTTGGAGGATTAGTCGATGAAATTAACTGAACTAAGAAATGAAATTAATGAAATTGATAAAGATATGCTAGATCTATTTTTAAAACGCATGGAAGTATCAAAAAAGATTGGGTTATATAAAGTAGAACATCATCTTCCAATTCTGGATGAAAAAAGAGAAAATGAATTACTTCAAAAACAAAAAGATCTCTTAAATAATGAAGATATATGGCCATTATATAGAAGCTTTTTAAAAGAAGTGATGCACTTATCTAAGGAGTATCAAAAGAAATGAAAAATTTTGCATTAATTGGTAAGCACATCACATATTCTAAATCACCGGATATTCATCGATATATGAGCCGCTATTTAAAAATGGATTTTTCATATGATTTAATAGATGTTGATCAAACATACCTCAGCATTTTGATTAAACAACTTAGAATGGGAAATTATCATGGGTTTAATGTGACACAACCCTATAAAGAAATAATGATAGACTATGTTGATGATTTGACGGTTCAAGCTAGAAAAATTGGTGCAATTAACACAATCTATTTAAAAGACAATAGAGTCATTGGTGATAATACCGATTATGATGGTTTCAAAGGACTATTAGAAAGACGCCGATTAAAAATAGAAGGCAGACGTTTCTATATTTTAGGAACTGGTGGCGCAGCTAAAGCTTGTTATCACGTCTTAAAAGATTTGAAAGCACATGTAACATTTGTGACTAGAGATGCTCTAAAAGTTAACGAAGAAACGATTACTTACAAACAAATCATTAAAGAAGATGTTGATATCTTTGTGCAGGCAACTCCAGTGGGTACATATCCTCATCTTCAACAAAGCATTATACCTAAAGAATTAGTAGATAATAAATATGTCATAGATTTGGTTTATAATCCTTTAGAAACTCAGATTTTAAAATTTGCTAAAAAAGGCATCAATGGAATTGATATGTTAATGATACAAGCTTTAAAATCACTTTCTATTTGGTTAGAAAAAGATATAGAGTTAACATTAGCACTACATAAAGCATTAAAGGAAGTGATTGCAAATGAATAGTTACGGACATTTATTTAAAGTTACCCTATATGGTGAGTCTCATCAAGATGCTATAGGTGTCGTGATTGATGGTCTGCCTTCTGGAACAAAAATTAATGAAGATTTAATCAAAAATGATCTAGAACAAAGAAAACCAAAACATATCGGTACAACACCAAGAAAAGAGGAAGACGCTTACAAAATTACAAGTGGTGTTTTTAATGGGTTTTCGACAGGAGCTCCTATCCATTTAATGATTGAAAATAAAAATGTAGAATCAAAAGATTATACACATTTAAAAACACATCCAAGACCAGGGCATGCAGATTTTGTTTCAGAAGTTAAATATAAAGGATTTCAAGATTATCGTGGAGGTGGGCGCTTTTCAGGAAGACTCACAGCAGCATTGGTTGCTGCTGGTAGTATCGCAAAAATGGCAATTCCTTTCGAGATCAAACATCAATTAATCCAAGTCGGTTCACTAAAAGACATGTCCAAATTAGATACATACCTTTTAGACGTTATTGAAAAAGGAGAATCTGTAGGTGGTATTATTGAACTCACCGTTAACAAGATGATTGTAGGTTTAGGAGAACCGTTTTTCAATAAATTAGATGCGGAACTATCAAAATTATTGTTTTCAATTCCAGCTGTCAAGGGTGTTGAGTTCGGACTAGGATTTGATGGAGTTGAGAATTTTGGAAGTCAATTTAATGATGTTTTATTAAATGGTGAAGGACATACTAAGACGAATCATTCTGGTGGAATTACAGGTGGCATATCTAATGGTAATGATTTAACAATCAAAGTTTTCATTAAACCAACATCTAGTGTCCAAAAGAAACAAGAAACATTCAATTTGAAAACTGGGAAAGTGGAATCGTTGGAAATTGGTGGTAGACACGATGTTGCAATTGTTAGAAGAGTAGGAATTGTTTTAGAAAATATGATTGCAATCGGTCTGTTGGATCAGTATTTAATGTATAAAGCTTATAAATAATTCAGTGATTCAATAGAAAGCTATTAATTTAGCTTTTTTATTTTAGGGAAACGCCATTTATGTGTTATTATATATACATATGAATGAGCGTTCATATGAGGAGGACAAATGAAAACATATAATTGTGATAGCATTTTTATACACGAAGATAAAATAAAGGAAGTTCAAAAAGATATTATCATGAATAATGATATCGAGTTAGTCTCAAAATTATTTAAAGCAATTTCAGATCCCACAAGAATTAAAATGTTATATGCTCTTAAAACACATGAATTATGTGTGTGTGACATATCAGTAATTCTTGATTTAAGTCAAAGTTTAATATCACATCAGTTAAAGGTATTAAAAGAAGTTGATTTGGTTAGAGTCAGAAAAGACGGAAAGACTAGATTTTACAGACTTGCAGATGAACATGTTCATCAATTATTTATGCAAGCTATAGATCATGTAAGAGAACATGAAGATGAAAAAAACATTTGAAATTAGAGATATTGATTGTGCCAATTGTGCTTTAAAAATAGAAAATGAGTTTAAAAAAATAGAAGGAATAGAAAATGTAAAAATAGATTTTGCTAGACAAAAGATATTTTTAGACGATACTTCAAATCAAGTAGATGCTAAATTCTTAGAAAGTGTCGCAAGAAAAGTAGAGTTAAGCGTTTCTATTTATGATCATAATCAAAAGATAGATTTAAAAAAACCTAAAATTACATTGAACCAAATCAGTGTTATTTTAGGCGTTGTTATCGTTTCTTTAATGTATTTCATCGATTTAGTTAGCCCCTTAGAACTAGGTGTTAAATTCGTGGTATTCATGATTTCTTACCTTTTAATCGGTGGTAAAGTGATTCTTAAAGCGTTAAGAAATATGAGTCAAGGGAAAATTTTTGATGAGAATTTTTTAATGATGATTGCGACCATTGGTGCATTAATCATTGGAGAGTACTTAGAAGGTATTGCGGTTATGCTTTTTTATCAAATTGGTGAGTATTTCCAAGATGTGGCAGTCCATAAATCAAGAAAAAGCATAGAATCATTAATGGATTTAAAACCACCTATTGCCCACCTCATTAAAAATAACGAAATCATTGATATTCTACCAGAACAACTCAAAATTAATGATTTAGTCATTGTAAAAGCTGGTGAGAAAATACCAGTTGATGGTTTAATCATAGATGGTCAAACCAATTTAGATGAAAGTAGTCTAACAGGAGAGTCTATGCCCGTATTTAAAAAGGAGAATGATGAAGTCATCTCTGGAACAATAAATTTAAATGGGCATATAACTGTCCAGGTGATTAAAGCATATAAAGATTCAAGAGTTTATCAAATCATAGAGTTTGTTGAACAAAATGCATCTAAGAAAGCAAAGTCTGAACAGTTTATTACAAAATTTGCGAAATATTACACACCTATCGTTGTTTTAATAGCTGTTATATTAGCATTTGTAGTCCCTTTTATAGCTTATCAAGTCAATCAGAGTTCTTACGTGATTGAGTTAGCCATCTATGTTAAAAGAGCCTTAATCTTTTTAGTTATTAGTTGTCCTTGCGCACTTGTTTTATCCATTCCACTTGCTTTTTATGCTGGAATTGGAAAAGCTTCCAAAATGGGTGTCTTAGTTAAAAGTGGAAGTGATTTAGAAACCTTAAAAGATATTAATCATTTTGTTTTTGATAAGACTGGAACGCTGACTAAAGGTCAGTTTGTGGTTAGTAAGATATTTGCTGAAGACAAAGACTATATATTAAAACTTGCAAGTCACGCTGAATCGGGTTCTAATCATCCAATTGCACTATCCATCTTAAGAGCACATAAGAAGGATATTATTAAAGAAGATCTTAAAGATTTTGATGAGATTTTTGGACAAGGTATCAAAGTGATTTATAAAGATAAGGTCTTGTTGGTCGGCAATCAAGGATTGTTAGAAAAACATAACATTAACTTTGAAATTCCTGAAATTAAACATACAATGATCTATGTTTCATATGATAAAGCGTATATTGGATATATTGTTTTAGAAGATGAACTCAAAATAACTTCTAAACAAACGATTCTTGAGTTAAAAAAGATGGGAAAACAAGTTTCAATGGTCACTGGAGACCAAGATTTCATCGCACGTGATATAGGAAGAAAATTAGGAATAGAAAACATTTATAGCAAGCAACTTCCAACTGATAAAAAAGATCTTATCCAAAGATTCTCACAAACACAAAGTGTCGCTTTTATTGGAGATGGCATGAATGACGCTATGGTTTTATTGTCTGCTGACTTAGGGATTTCAATGGGTAGTTTAGGAAGTGATATCGCCATAGAAGCATCTGACTTAGTCATTATGCATGACGAACCTGAGCAATTAATAGATGTAATTAAGACTTCAGTTTTCACTAATAAAATTGTGATTCAAAACATTATATTAGCACTATCTACTAAGTTGATTGTCTTATTTTTAGGAGCTTTTGGATATGCAAACATGTGGTTGGCGATATTTGCTGATGTCGGAATTTCTTTGATTGCAGTTTTAAATGCAATGCGTATTCTAAGTATGAAAAAATAGTTTTTAAAGTTATTCATAATTGATAGTTTAGT
>CAYJDZ010000074.1:3728-6909 GCA_964368955.1 uncultured Mariniplasma sp. | reverse complement strand
TTTAATTGATTCATTGTGTTCACTCCTTCAATTGTTTCATACAAGCAAGTATAATATAGCATTTTTTAGGGTGTAAATGCAACCACTTTCATTTAATTTTATAATATCACATATTTATATGTTATGATTATAGAAGGTGATAGTGTGGAAATATATGTTTTAGCTAGTGGCTCAAAGGGAAATATGACCTACTTAAAAGTAGGACATATTAAATTATTTGTTGATGCTGGCATCAGTTATAAAAGAATCAGAGAAAAAATGGAAGCTTATGGACAAGATTTGTGTGATGTGAAAAGCATATTAATCACCCATGAGCATTCTGACCATATTATGGGATTAAAATTATTATTAAAACATAAAATCATTGAAAATGTTTATCTAACAAAAGGGACATATGATGCCTTAAATGGCGATATAAAGGACTTGATTACAAACTTGCATATTATTAAGTCGGTGGATACCTTTGATGTCCTAGGACTTAAAGTAAGCAGTTTTATGGTGTCACACGATGCATGTGAACCAGTTGGTTATGTGATTGAAGATGGTTTGAAAAAAATATGCTTTGTTAATGATACGGGTTATGTTGATCAAATATATTTTGATCTTTTAAGTGACTGTGATGCTTATTTGTTAGAGGCAAATCATCATCCGACAAAACTCATGCAATCTATGAGACCTTTTCTACTTAAAAAAAGAATTTTAGGAGAACGCGGGCATTTATCTAATGATGATGCTGCATGGCTTGTCAATAAGTTGGTTAAAGATAAGAGAAGCAAGTGGATTGTGACTCATATATCAGAAGATTGTAATTCAATTTTGGATATAGAAGAATCTATTGTAGGAATCTTTGATGATCCTACAAAAGTTGAAGTGTTTTATGCAACTAAAGAAGGGTTGCCGGTGATTAAGATATGATTAAGTTAATTGTGGTTGGAAAAATGAATCATAAATATTTAAATGAAGGCATAGAATACTATAAAAAACAAATACCTGTTCATATGGAAATTATTGAAATAAAAGATGAAAAAAATGAAGATGGGTTAAATATAGAAGGAACTCACATATTAAATAAAATAAAGGATTCTGATGTTGTCGTTGCCTTAGCTATAAAAGGTAAAATGTTAGATAGCTCAGGATTTGCCAAAATGATTGAAGATGTCAATACTTATCAACAAGGTGACCTTGTGTTTGTGATTGGTGGATCTTATGGCTTGAGCAACGATGTGTATGAGAGAGCAAATCAACAAATATCTTTTTCAAAAATGACATTTCCACATCAATTAATGAGACTTATTTTAGTAGAACAAATATATCGTGGATTTATGATTTTAAAAAATCATCCATATCATAAATAAAGGAGGTTTTCTATGAAGAAAAAATATATATTTTGGGATTTTAATGGAACGATTTTAGATGATAGAATACTTTGTTTTAATATCTTGAACCAAATGTTAGACGAAGTTGGCAGAAAACAAGTAACTTTAGAGGAATATTTAATGCTGTTTGGATTTCCAGTCAGAGATTATTATGATCAAGTATTTGATCTAAATGTGACACCTTTTGAATCTTTGTCTGATCGATTTATTAAACTATATCAACCACAAAGTTATGAAGAAAAGCTACATCTAGGCGTTATTGATAGCATTTTTTATTTTCAATCCATGGGTGTTGAAAACATTTTATTATCTGCATCAGAAAAAAAGAACTTAAATGACCAAATTGAGTATTTTGGAATCAAACACTATTTTAAAGATATTTTAGGGACATCAAATACATATGATGAAAGTAAAATCGAAGTCGCAAGAAAATACTTTATAGAACATGCTATTAATCCTAAAGATGCAGTGATGATTGGAGATACACTCCATGATGCTGAAGTTGCAAAGGCGATAGGTTTTGATGTGATTTTATATACAAAGGGTCACCAACACAAAAAAAGATTTAAAAAATATAAAACAATTGATAATTTTTATGAATTAAGCGAAATTATGAACAAAAAATGAGGAAAATAAATCCTCATTTTTTGTTGAATAGTTGTCTTAACCATGTTTCTAAGTTATAAGTAATTCATGGTAAAATAGATATATGGAGTGTATAATATAATATATGAATGGATTGACTAATCTGCATTTATTTATATAGAAAGATAATTAAGACTCTAGATAGACGAAACAACTTTGATTATGAATGTCTAATCTCTTTATAAAATCATTACTAAGACTTGTGAGTTGTCCTATATCTATATAGATTAAAATATGATATGATTAAATAAAAAAGGAGCACAAAATGCAAAAAAGAGCAAAGAGTTTTTTTTCAGGATTTAAAGATTTTATATCTAAGGGTAACATCATGGATTTGGCAATTGCATTCATTATAGGTGCTGCGTTTAAAGCAATTATTACTTCTTTAGTTAATGATATCATTATGCCACTTGTTAATATCCTTACAGGAAAATCTGATTTTAGTTTATTGATCTTGGTAGTCAATGGTTCAGAAGTTCGCTATGGATCATTTATTCAAGCAATTGTTGAATTTTTAATCATTGCATTTAGTATTTATGCAGCGGTTACTTTAGTGATTAGAAGAAAAGAATTTAGTGAACGTGTAGATAAAGAGCATGCACCTCAAGTAGAAGAGGCACCAAAAGTAGTAGTTATTCCAGAAGATATTAAACTGCTTACTGAAATAAGAGATCAATTAAAAGAATTTACTAAGAAATAAAGGAGATATTTATGAAGAAGGTTGCAATTTTAACATGTAGTAATGCTGGATTAGATTATTTAGATTATCCAAAAGATATTCGCATTATGAGATCAATGATTCATTTTGGGGCAAACGAAAGCTTTAATGATTTTATTGAAATGGATGCGAAGACATTTTATAATCGTATACAAAAAAATCCAAATGACATTCCTAAGACATCATATGTTTCTATAGGTAAAATGATAGAAACATTCGAAGAGTTAGAAAAAGAGGGCTATGAAGAAGCATTGGTTATTGTGATATCATCAGAATTAAGTGGCCTTTATGAAGCTGTTTTAAGAACTGCAACTGAAGTGAAGATAAAAGTTACAGCTTTTGACTCAAAGACACTCGCATATGCAGAAGCTTATATGGTCTTAGAGGCTCATAGACTTGCAGAAACAGGAAAATCTGTTGTTGAAATCCTACCTTTTTTAGA
>CAYJDZ010000074.1:0-3628 GCA_964368955.1 uncultured Mariniplasma sp. | reverse complement strand
GAAGTTATTGTTGCTTATTTAACACCTGTCGTTGGTGCACATGCTGGTCCTAAAGCGCTTGGATTAGGATATATTGAACTATAAGTATAAAATATAAAAGTGTTTAAGGAAGTTTTTCCTTAAACACTTTTTTTGCCATGCATATTATATACTGATGTATCAAGTGTTTTCAATAACTGCGACGATTGGTACTAATAGAAAAGCAATCCATGCAAACTCATATAGATCAAAGAAATAACCTAGTGTGAAAAAAATGACAATTGCTATAAAAGGCGTAAAAGGTGTTAATTTTCTTGAGTTATCAAATAAATAGATAGCAGACACAGGAATTAACAATAAAATCATCCAGCAATAAAACCAACCATCTAGCAAAAACCCCATGATGAGGAATGCTGATATAGCGACTACAACAATAACTAAAAAGATAAGTACATTGATTTTTTTTTCTGAATTGATGTAAAAACCTCTAAGGTCAATCAAAGAATATATTAAATAAAGCATAATAGGTAGAATAAACCCCAACCCACCAATTTTAAAATTGTCTTCCATATAGCCCATATATAAGTAGAATATAACAGCAAGCCCAATTGAAGTGAGTAATAGTATTTTTTTCAAGCGTTTATTTTCCATATAGAATACCAGAAATAGGGATGAGTAAGAAGATAAGCCAACCAGGATTCCAAGCATCTAAATATGTGCCAACCAAAATAAAGATGATGACCGAAATGAAAGGCGATAAAGCAATGAATCTACCCTTATTTCTAGGGTTGAAAATTATTCCAGAAATAGGGATAAGCAGAAATATGAGCCATGTTGGATGCCAAACGTCCGTTGATAACCCAATAATCATGAAGATTATCGTAGAAATGAATGGAGATAAAGCGATAAATTTCCTTTGATTGATGTTACCTTTTTTTACATTAAGTGTATCTTTTAGTTCATCTACGACTTGAGAGGGATCTCCTAATAATTGATAAGTTTCATCATCTGATAATCCTCTATCTAAAGCATCATCATACATTTGACTGTAGTCAAGTACGACATCTTTAATATCATCTTTGCTAATATGATTTAACTCTAAGTTTTCATTTAAGTTTTTAATATAACGTGTTTTATTCATGTGTTTGTCCTCCTATAATTTCAAATACACCGTTTAGAAATGTTTTCCATTCATCAAGTGATTGATTTAACTTTTTAATGCCAGTTTTTGTGATTCGATAATATTTTCTTGGTGCACCCAAATTTGTTTGTTTTTCATAGGTTATAAATAAATCTTGGCTTGTGAGTCTTCTTAAAATTGGATATACAGTATTGTCATTAACATCAATTGCTTTAGATAGTTTTTCAATGACTTCGAATCCATACATATCTTTTTCGTTAATGACATACAAAATACACATTTCAAGAATACCTTTTTTAAACTGAGTATTCATCGTATCCTCCTTTACCGTGTGATACACACTACTAATATATCATGGTACTGTGCAAAACACAATACCATAGATAAAAAAACAATTTTTATATTAAATCTTGTCTTTTTATTTTATATGTGCTAATATATCAACAAATAGATAAAGGTGTGTGTCTATGTTAAAAACGAAAAAGGTTGCCTATTATTATTCATATTGTATTTAAGGACTGTCTAATCAAGGCATTCCTTTTTGTGGATTTTAAAGGAACAGCCTAATCATGATTATAAAAAATCATCCTTGGGGGTTCCTCAAGGATTTTTTATTTTTATAGACCAAATAAGGAGAAAACAATTATGATTATCAAAATGAAGAAGGATTCAACAAAGAAACAATACCAAAAACTAGCAGATTTTCTTGAATCGAAAAATTTAGAAATAAGAGATGTGAGCAGTAAACAAGTTCATATTTTTGGAATCATCGGTGATACAGCAAGTTTTGAACCAGCCGACTTATATGCATTTGATGGCGTAGATGAGGTTACACGCGTATCCACACCATTCAAAAAAGCATCAAGAAGTTTCAAAAAAGAAAACACAGTTATAAAATTAAATCATGGTGTCGAAATTGGTGGAAACCAATTTGTGATGATGTCTGGTCCATGCTCAGTCGAGTCAGAAGAACAATTAAGAACCATCGCTAGAGTTGTAAAACAATCTGGAGCTCACATTTTACGAGGTGGAGCTTACAAACCTAGAACATCTCCGTATGCTTTTCAAGGTTTAGGAGAAGATGGATTAAAAATCTTAAGAAAAGTCGCCGATGAGTTTGATCTTTTAGTCGTTACTGAAATACCAAGTTCGGATCTATTGCCATTATTTGAAAAATATGTTGATATTATTCAAGTTGGTGCTAGAAATATGCAAAACTTTGATTTAATGAAAACTTTAGGAAAATCAAGCAAACCAATTTTATTAAAAAGAGGGCTATCAGCAACTATTGAAGAATGGTTGATGAGTGCTGAATATATAATGAGTGGCGGTAATGAACAAGTTATCATGTGTGAAAGAGGGATTCGTACCTTTGAAAAATATACAAGAAATACACTTGATATATCTGCTGTCATTGCGATTAAAGAATTGTCACATTTACCAGTTATTATCGATCCATCACATGCTGCAGGTCGCTGGAATATGATTGAAAAATTATCTCTAGCAAGTCTAGCTGTTGGTGCAGATGGTCTAATTGTTGAAGTACATCATGATCCAGAACATGCTTTAAGTGATGGTGCTCAATCATTAAAACCTAAAAAATATCTACAAATGACTGAAGAACTAAAGAAATTCTCTGATCTGTTAGGAAAAGAATTTAGATGATTATCTTTATTGTTGGACTTGGTCTGATTGGTGCTTCTTATGCTCAAGGATTAAAAAAAGCAGGGCATAAGATCTATGCATATAACCGGACAGAAAATGTTCTAAAACAAGCCATTCATGACGGTATTATAGAAAAAGATAATGATATATCTTTTATTTCAAAAGCAGATCTTGTTATTCTTTGTCTATATCCTAAAAATAATATCGAGTTTTTAGAAAATCACAAGCATTTTTTGAACAAGAATCAAGTAATCACTGATGTAAGTGGAACAAAAGTTTGGATGATGGAACAAATTGAACCTATATTACCAAAAGATGTGAGCTATACATCTCATCATCCAATGGCTGGAAAAGAAACTTCAGGCTATCAATCTAGAGATTATCGTATATTTAAAAACGCAAACTTTATCATCGTTAAAGGGAAAAAATCTAAAGTTGAAGATGAAGAAATTTTAAAAAATATCGCAAAAGACCTTAATTTTGGTAAAATAACAGTAACAGATCCAAAAACACATGACCAACTGATTGCGTTCACCTCACAACTCACACATGTGATAGCGGTTAGCCTCGTTCAAAGTGATCACTTAAAAGAAACACCTCAAGCTACAGGAGACTCATATAGAGATCTAACTAGAATCGCAAAGATTAATGAAATGATGTGGACCGAATTGTTTTTAGAAAATAAAGAAGCACTTCTTTTTAAGATAAATGATTTTGAAAAAGAGTTAGATTATTTAAAAACCATAATAAAAAATGATGATAAAGAAAAAATCCAAAATTATTTAAGAGAAGCTAGCCGGAAAAGGAAGATGTTTGATGAAATTTAAAATGCCAGATTATGAT
>CAYJDZ010000073.1:0-7001 GCA_964368955.1 uncultured Mariniplasma sp. | reverse complement strand
ATATTTGGTAACGCAAAAAAAACAACGATAAATAAAATCATAAATGCTGTTGTATAACCAAATATCTTTTTCAATTGTTGCCTCCTAAAATCTGCTTACACTTCTATTATAAGCACAAATATGCATATGTCAATTTTTAAAAAAAACTTAGCTAGACTCGCTAAGTTTATAATTTATCAGTCGTTATATAATCTAGTTCTAGACTTTTGCATAATTCTTCAGTCTTTTTGTCATTTACTGTGAACACACCAATTAAAAAACCTTTTTTCTTTAAAGTTGTAATCGTTTGTTTGCAAACTGATTCTTTATTGATGTAAAAGTTGATTTCATTGACTCTACAATCATACATCATTTCATCAGTGATTTCATTTGTTAGATAATACAGATCTAGAGTTGACGATGTTCTTAAGTATTTTAAATAATTTAAATCAAAAGATATAATCATTGGATTAATCATTTCATAATCTTCAAGTAAGACTAATAAGTTATGAAGTAAGCTAATATCATGAATTTTTTTAATTTCAATAATAGGTCTTTTTTGATGTTTCTTACATATATCTAAAAACTCAACAAGATGTGGTATATGATATACGTTGCTATTTTTGTCATATAATTTAATATTTTTTATTTCATCATAAGTTAAATCCATTATTTGATCATCCATATCAGCAAAACGCTCTAATGTATGATCATGATGAATAACAAATTCTTTATCTTGAGTTGTATAAATATCGCATTCAATACCATCAAAATGAGGGTCATTTGCTGCTGCTATAAACGCTTCTATAGTATTTTCTAATGCATTATCAGTTTTTCCACGATGTGCTATATATTTCATAGTAACTCCTTTTTGCCCCTAACCATTATAACAAATTATTAATTAATAATGAATAGTATAAACAATTTTATGCTTTTTTAATTATAAAGTTCAAATTTGCTTGATTCCCAGCAAGTCTTAGCCTGATATATCCTTTTTTGAAAGGGAGTGTGACATGCTTTTCTGTATCATCTTTAGTTATTATCAACATCTCTTTCTTTTGAATTGCGATAACCGCTGCTTGCCCTTCAGTAATTTGGGCTTTGATATATAAATTTTGAAAGTCTGCTACTTTTATCCATGCAAATGTTTGGTATCCACTAAATTTTTTGATTTTACCATGATAACTTTTATCTTTAAATTGATGAGTTACGATAAAAACAAGTGCCTTTTTGTAATTTATTCTTGAGATTATTTTTTTATCAATTAAATCCATAAAATTTACCTCAATTCATTTCTTCTATTGTATCACTTATCTTTCAATATATAAACATCCCTAAGAGAAAAGGGCTCAAATCTTTGAGTCCTTTAAGTATATTTTCATTGCCTCTAATAAAAATTCTGCAAGACCTGCTTGAATATTTTCATAGTAGATTTTAAATCTAGGATCATCTACATACATTTGCACTAAATTCAGATGTGCTTCTTTATTATAGAATGTCCAATAGTTTAATAGCCAATCTTTATGCATCTCACATGCCTTCATAGAAGTCTTACTTTGAGGATCGTTTGTTAAATATGCTTCTTTGAGCATACGATTTAATTCCACAGTTTGTGTTTCTATTTTTTGATGATCTTCTTTTGTCATTTTCCTAATTTTCTTATTAGAAGCATCTATCAGATTATCACCATATCTATCTCTGATTTCATGACCATATTTATCTTCATTTTCATTAATTAGTTGTTCTTTAAGACCTTCGAATTTCTGATTATCTTTCATATTGATATCCCTTTCTTTCGCATCAATCGTTTTTAATATTGTCTCAATCAAACTGCTTATCCTATTTTTTTCAAGTTCTAGTTTTTTGATGTGACATTTTAAAGTTTCAACTTCATTGAAATTAGGATTATACATGACCTCTTTGATCAAAGAAAGCTCAAAACCCAATGATTTATAAATCAATATTTGTTGTAAAGCATCAACTTCTAAAGTTGTATAAATCCTATATCCTGATGAATCATTCTTAGCTGGCTTTAATAGTCCAATATCTTCATAATATCTAAGTGTTCTGTTTGTTATACCTGCGAGATTTGCAAGTTCTGTAATTGTATATGGCATATAATCGCCTCCATGTAAGTATATCATACTAATTAACGCTACGTTAATGTCAAGATAAACATAATATTTTGTTGAATTTATATCTAGAAAGAGGTTAAATAATTTATCTAATCAGTTTTTAAACTAACTATAGACACACTTTTTTTGATCTTTTTAAAATATACATCCTATCAAATAAAAATGAAAATACTTCCAATATTAAAATAATGAAATGCAAGAAAGCTTAAAAAAAATGATAAGAGCTAAAATCTCGTATCATTTTTTATATACTATGCTATTAATCTATGGGTGCTATCGTAATCTCAATTTCGTCTGCCTCACCTATAAATAATACTTTATCATCTCTATCAACAATAATTGTTAAAATAACATACTTCCCATCATAATCTATTAATGCTAAATAATTAGTTGATGGATTGATGATTAAATACTCAATATCATTTTCTTCATATCTTAACCAAACTTGATTTTTATCGCTTTGATAATCAACATAAGCACTAACTTTAACAATCGTTCCATAAGCTAGATTTTCTATCATAACCTCTTCTAAAGTTTTAGTTACACCTTGAATTAAAGGCATCTCTAGAAAACTAAATATTAGACTAATATGTGCATCATTAAGCATTTTATTATCCCACTTGCCAGAAACGCCAACATAATCACCTATTTTTATATCATAATTACTATGCTCCATTTTAACAAATATATAGCCAGTTTCGTAGTTATCAAAAATATAGAATCCATCATCAGTAATCGCATAAATATACCCTTCTGTTGCAGCATAAGTAATCTCTTCCAAATGAATCAATTCTTTTAACTCGAAAACTTGTGTGTATCTCATCGAAATCGTGACATCTTCACTATGATCACCTTTTGTTAGTTTCATCGATAATGTCATCAGTAAACCATTTTCAGGATCTCCAATAATGTAGTTTTTGTTGCTGATATATTCAGAGGGTGACCAAACTAAATTTGTAATCAACGAACCGTTCACACCCCTTGGTGGAACATTAAGATCGAACTCAATATAGGGTGGTACATATTTATTTATCCATAAGACATCATCTGCTAAGCAAGTTATGTCATCTTTAGTCTCAAGAACGGTTACCTCTTCAAACAGACCAGAGTATCCAAGAATCACTTGATCTCGTTCATTAGATAAAACTGCGACTTTCATAGTCATCAAACTACCCATATGTTCTTCATATGGATTATCAAATAGAGGATAAATTTCGATATACAATCTTAAAGCATTGTCAAATTCATCAATGAGTCCTAAATGTTGACCACTGATGTATTGGAGCCTAGCAGTAACCATATATTGAAATCCAAGAATATCTTGACCTTGATCTATCTTTTCAATAACATCTTCAATTGAAGATTCAATAACTTCAAGAGGGTTTTCTAATTCTATTTCAACTATTTCTATATCTATAACGTTATTAATCTTTGTAAATGTCTTGTATTGTTGAAATTTTCCAATCACCCGTAATCTAGTTCCAGTTTCATAGAATTCATATGTATATACTTCAACTGCGTTTGTGCCATCTGTCACATAGACTACATTTCTAAATTTTGATGTAATGATTCCTGTGAATTCTACAAAATCTCCAACTTCTGATTCTTGCTTCATTAGAGCAATATTTGTATATGATTCGTAGGTTGCTACAATTCTTGATTCTCCATATAAAATAAGATCTTCACCCGGCATATAAAGCATATGAAAAGGTATTGTTAGTGCTTGGTCTATATACCATCCACTGAATTCCAATCCTTCTGAGACATCAACAGAAAAACCGATAATTGGATGATTATATAGAATTGAGTATTCATCTATAATATCACCATCTAAAATTCTTTTAAATGTATAGGAGTTAATTTCATATTTTGCATATAGGTTGAAGTTTTGAGCTTCTTGGGTAATCACAAAAGGATTGGTTTCAAATGGTTTTGTAAGTTCTAAATCAATATACCATCCAACAAATGTTTGCCCAACAATTTCTGGAACAGGTTGTACAAATTCATTTACATTATATATGTTTGTTATGACAGTGAATATATTCTTTTCAAAATCACCATCCACACTATGATAGGTGATTGTATCAAAAGAATCCACTTTCAAGTAAAGTGTCATATTCTTTGTTATTGATTTTGTAACTTCAAAGATCACTTTATAATTGCTGTCTTCATACCAGCTATAACTTCCTATATCATCTAATGATGGTAAGACAATCGTTTCTCCTGATATGACTTCTAAATCGTTGATTTTAGCCATGCCTTCTGGAACTATAAATGATACTTTAAAAGTATCTTTTTCAATTGGTAAATCTTTTTCACAACTCATTAAAATAAATGCCAGAAATAATATGCCTACAATTCTTGAAAATTTTTTCATACGTCCCTCCACTTAGTTAAAGCATTTTGCTGAAGTAAAAGATATATATAGTACATAACCTCTATCCAACATACCTGCATTATATCATGAATTATTATTAATTACAATAGATTATTATTAATTATTATTAATTATTATTAATGTTTTCGTTTAGTGGAAATGATAATTTCTCTATAATATGAATATCTGCATCCGCAAAATCCATATCTTTCATCTCTTTAATTGTTATCCACTTATAATCAAGATGCTCTACTAACTCTAATTTCCCGCTTAATATTTTGCAAATATAGGCGTGCAGCTCTAAGATAAAGTCTTTATATTCTCTCCTTACAGTCATAAAATGATTCATCACCTTTATTTCTAAATTAAGTTCTTCTTTTATCTCTCTTTCTAGTGCTTTTTCTTTTGTTTCAAACAACTCAACCTTACCACCAGGAAATTCCCATTTTTTCGCATGTTTACCTTGGTCTTTGCGTTGTGCACAGAAATATTTATCTTCTTTTATAATAATTGCTGCCACTACTTCTATTATCTTTTTCATCGAGACCCCTTTTTTATTAGCTCAATCCATACTGAATTTGGTTTTTTGTAAAATATAATGCTAACTATCATTAATACAGTAATTGACTGTGCCCAGAAAAACTCTATCCCAAGTATCTCCTGATTTTTTAGTCTAATTTCTCTAAAGACTCTTCTAGACAGCATTTGTTGATCTAAATCATACAATCTATATCCCTTTTTAGCCAAGCCATTTGCATCTATTTTATAGATTTGAGCATAGAGATCTTGACCATATTGAGCAGATATTTGCCATTCTTTTTCTAATGAATCAATTTCTATTCCCTGTTTATTAAATATTTTTAAGTAACTAGAACTCTCAAGATAAAATTTTTCGTCATAAGCATATAACATCAAGTATCCGTTATCATTATTTATGGTTATATGATTTTCACCGCCTAAAAAATAGTCATCAACTGACAAGATGTTCATGGTCTTACCTTCAATATAAGCTAAGTATCCATTACTATATAGATATTTGTCAAATGACATTTCTCTATATGAAATGGTGTATGTATCAGCATTTGTTTTTTTTAAAACAATTACCTGTTCATCCATATAAAAAATAGGATCGTTCAAGCTTAATTGATCAATTTCATTGTCAAGATCATTCATATTAAAAATTGACACCCCTGAAGTAAAAAATTTTGTTGTCACCACGATATAATAAGTGTCATCTACAATAATGGGTATACTGCGATTAAAATAATTACTCACTAACGCAATTTTTATCAATTCAGTCTCAATTATTTCATAAATATCAATCATTTGATCTCTATTTCGGTATAAGTAAAGATGATCTTCAGTTCGCTCAAATCTCATTCTTTCCGAATAATAATCCGTTTTGACGATATTCATTTCCTTGGTTGTGATTGTAAGTTTATAATTATCGTTGTCTAAATATTCGATAAAATAATAGTGATCTTTAAAATATTCAAATTCTATTGTGCTACCTTCATTAATAAAAAGCAAATCCTCTTTTTGCAGTGCTATGTCTTTTGTATATATATTTGTGTCAGAGTAACTTGAAAACAACATCGAATTTGATCCGAACGCAAAAAATATGTAGACAGCAAGAAATAATAATAGCCATGAATACATAGCAGGCATTGATGTAGAAGTTCCAAATGTTCTTTTAATAATATCTCTACCTACATATAAACAAAATATGACTATCATATATATGTTAGATAATATCCATGGTTCTGATATGGGAATAAGCACTTGAATTAAAACAAATAACAATGCATGCTCTAATGTGTTATATAGGATGCTCCACATATATTTAGAATTTGTGTTAGATGGTGTAAATCTCCATAAATTAAAGTATAAAAGAGTTGAAAAGCATACACCTAAAACCAAAATCTTATCAATAACTTGACTAACTTCTGGCATAATAATCATAAAATATATAGCAAGTGTTCCTGCTACCACCCCAACCACATGAACAATTTCATTGATAATTGGTAAAAGTGGATTATACTCGATTTTTAATTGAGCCATAATTTTCATTTCAATCATAACCTTTATGATTACATAAGTACTGATGACACTAAAAGAAAGTGCGTAAAACATATAATTTATACGATACTGCAGCCCAAATATGAGTCCGCCAATAAAAAACACACCTATAAAAAGCACCATTAGGAAAAGGGCGTTTAGATAGATATATAGATAGTTTATCTTGTAATTCTGGTCTTTTTTTAAACTCAAAATAACATTGTTTTTTTGAACAATGGTTTTCAATAATTTCATTTTAATATTTTCCTTTCGATTATTGTAATTTAGGCACCCAGATTACAATCAACACCGGAGAATACTAATCGTATTTGTAAAAAACAAAAAATATTTTTTTATATAGTCTAATTTAAATGAAAAGATATACGGTTTATTTTTTCTAAACTGACTGAATTGTGTAATTATATCAATAACCAAATTCTCTATGACTACAT
>CAYJDZ010000072.1:0-7109 GCA_964368955.1 uncultured Mariniplasma sp. | reverse complement strand
GGCTTTATTGCATTTCCTAATGGTGCTTATGCATTCATCTTTGCACTCAGTGCGATGACTTGGGGATTTGTTCCAGGGTTATTTTTGTACAAAAAATATGACAAGGTAAAACTAGGTATCACAGTATTTGTAACACATATTCTTGCAACACTTGCAAATACTGTAGGTCTATTAATGTTTCTACCCTATCAAACTGCAATAGCAAGTCTACCCATAAGACTTTTGATGGTTCCTGTTAATATCGTGATTATCACATTATTAGTGGATAGTTTATATAAAAAATTACTTCCTGTTTTAATTGATATGCAAATCAGAAAACCAGCAGACACAAAAAAACATAAAACAAGCGAACAAGTCTAGAAAAAAGACTTGTTCTTTTTTAAAGATGAGTCATAATCATGTATAATAGAAGTGGTGATAAATTTTGATAAATATAATCGGAGCAGGACTTGCAGGCGTTGAAGCCGCATACTATCTTGCCAATCAAGGTATAAAAGTAAAACTATATGAAATGAGACCTAAAAAGATGACACCTGCGCATCAAACAGGTCATTTTGCTGAACTTGTATGTTCAAATTCCCTAAGATCAAATGACGTCTTAAATGCGGTTGGTCTATTAAAGCGGGAGATGCAAAGTTTTAATTCTTTAATCATGGAAGCTGCCTATCACGCAGAAGTTCCTGCTGGATCAAGTTTGGCTGTTGATCGTGATATGTTTTCATCATATATAGAAGATAAAATTAAAAATCATGAAAACATAGAAGTGATTTTAGAAGAAGTTAAAGAGATTGATTTAGATCAATATACGATTGTTGCTGCAGGACCACTCGCAAGTGATGACTTGTTTGCATCAATTCAAAAGATCTTAGAACATGAACACCTACATTTTTTTGACGCAATCGCTCCTATTATCGATTATCAATCGGTTAATATGGATATTTGCTATTTAAAATCAAGATATGATAAAGGTGAGGCAGCTTATCTGAATTGTCCAATGAATAAGCTAGAATATGATCAGTTTTATGAAGCACTTATAAATGCGGACATGGTTGAACAAAAAGATTTTGAGAAAAATGTTTTTGAAGGGTGTATGCCAGTAGAAGTGATGGCTTCTCGTGGCAAGGAAACTCTTTTATATGGCCCTTTAAAACCAGTCGGACTAGGCGTTGAAGGAAAAGAAAAACCACACGCTGTCATCCAACTTAGACAAGATGATTATAAAAAGACAATGTATAACATCGTTGGCTTTCAAACGCATTTGACATGGGGAGCACAAAAGAAAGTGATTCGTTTAATTCCAGGATTAGAAAATGCAGAAATAGTTCGTTATGGTGTGATGCATAGAAATACTTACATCGAAAGTCCAAGTGTCTTAAATTCTAGTTTTCAAGTCATTAAACACCCAAAACTATTTTTTGCAGGACAAATCTCTGGTGTAGAAGGATATGTCGAATCTGCAGCTTCTGGCCTAAATGTTGCAATCCAATTAACATCTTTAATTAAACATAATAAATTAAGTCCTTTTCCAGTTGAGACAATGATGGGTGCGATGGCACACTACATCTCATCTTATAATCGATCATTTGTCCCTATGAATGCTAATCTAGGATTATTTCCTGAATTAGGATTTAAACATAAGAAGCATGATCGAAAAATGCTTTACTCAGAGAGAGCTTTAAAACATATTGAAATCTTTAAGGAGGCAAACGCTTGGAGTATTTAGATGATTTTTTGGACTATATAACCATTCAAAAGAATTATTCTATCCATACTGTCAAAGGATATCAAAGAGATATTCTCGATTTTCATGCGTTTATTACTTCTGAAGAATTAGCCCCTTCTTTAATAGAGGCGACAAGAGAAAGATTAGCCAGACACTTTATATCTCACTTAGATCAAAAGAATTTAAGCAAAAAAACGATAGCTCGAAAAGTATCTGCTTTAAGAACTTTCTATGATTTTTTAATGAAAAATCATATGATTGATGTCAATATATTTGAAAGTGTTGAGATTCCTAAGATTCCTAAGAAACTACCATCAATCATCAACGATGATGAGATGGAAATGATTTTTAAATCCATTGACCGAATGAAGCCTTTAGGATTTAGAAATTATGTAATGATTGATTTATTATTTAGCTCAGGATTGAGAGCTTCTGAGTTAGTTGACATGTCGATTAAAGATATCAATTTAGAGCAACAACAAATTCTTATTCATGGTAAAGGTTCTAAAGATAGATATGTGCCCCTTCATCAAAAATTAATCGATGATATTAAGCATTATCTAACCTATATGAGACCAATCTTACTTTCAAAAGGAAAAGACACACATATGCGTTATGTCTTCATTAATTATAAGGGTGGACATTTAACAGTTAGAGGCTTGGAGCTGATTTTAAAAGAAGTAATCAAAAAATCAGGTGAAACCTTTAAGATTCATCCACATATGTTAAGACATGCATTTGCGACAACGCTTTTAAATCACGGAGCTGATTTAAGAGTGGTTCAAGAACTTCTAGGTCATGAACATTTAAAATCTACTCAAATTTATACGCATGTCTCAAGCGAGACGATTAAGGAAAAATATAAAACGACACACCCAAGGATGATCAAAAAATGAATGCATTAGGACCGATGATAATTGAAGAGGGTATTTATTTAAAGCCTGATAAATTTAGAACTACGGTTAGAGCTGTCATTTTTAATGAGCAAAAACAAGTGTTAATGGTTTATTCTAAACTCTATGATGATTATACTTTTCCAGGTGGTGGCCTAAAAGATGATGAAGCATGTGATAAAGCTTTAAAAAGAGAGTTAAGAGAAGAACTAGGTGCAAATAAAATTAAGATAAAAGATCCACTAGGATATATTGAAGAAACAAAATACGGACTTTTTCAAAAAGATAGCATCTATCTTCAAACTTCTAAATATTATATCGTTGAGATAGAATCCTTAGGCAAACAAAGATTAGAACATAGAGAAATCACACATGGCATTAAGCCTGTATGGATTGATCCTCAAAAAGCGATAGATTTAAATCAAGTGGTCATGGATGATGAAAATCATCGAGCGTATGGGTTAAAAACAGTTTTACTTAGAGAACAAATTGTTTTAGAAAAAATAAAGGAGATTCTATCATGAGAAAATTCGAGATAATTGAAAAATATAAAGACTATGATATATCAAATCCACGAAGAGCAACTAAGCATAGTGCAGGCTATGATTTAGCAAGTATTGAAGATGTTGAAATAAAACCAGGTGAAATCAAAATGATTCCAACTGGCTTAAAAGTTTTAATTCCAGATAACGAAGTTTTATTGGTTTATCCAAGATCTTCATTAGGCTTAAAAAAAGGATTAATGATGAGTAATGGTGTTGGTGTAATTGATGCGGATTATTACAATAACGAAAATAATGAAGGTCACATTATGATTCCTTTATATAACTTTTCAAAAGAAACATCATCAGTTTTGAAGGGTGAACGCGTAGCCCAAGGAATCTTCGCAAACTTCCAAAAAACAATAGATGATGACCCCGATCATCAGACAAGACTTGGTGGTTTTGGAAGTAGTGACAAAAAAAACAAAAAAATTAAGCTTTAACTTGTAAAAACAAGATAAATGTGATATATTTAATAAGGCTATGAAAAATACACATGTATGATTGAAAGCACTCTAGTGCCTACTTGCGTAGGTGGGATGTTTTAAAAGTCATACAGAGGAAAAAAACAAAAAACGGAGGATTTATTTATGGCAGTAGTTTCAATGAAACAATTATTAGAATCTGGTGTACACTTCGGACATGCGACACGTCGCTGGAATCCAAAAATGGCACCATACATCTTTACGTCAAGAAATGGTATCTATATCATCGACTTAAAGAAAACGGCTGAAGAAATCGAAATAGCTTACAAAGCATTATTCGATATCGTTTCAGATGGTGGTAAAGTACTATTTGTTGGTACAAAAAAACAAGCTCAAGAGTCAGTTAAAGAAGAAGCACAACGAACAGGTCACTTTTATGTAGACCAAAGATGGTTGGGTGGAACATTAACAAACTTTAAAACAATCCGTCGTCGGATTAAGAGATTACATGATCTATACAAAATGGAAACAGATGGTATCTTTGAAAAATTACCTAAAAAAGAAGTACTTACATTAAAAAATGAACGTGCTAAACTTGAAAAATTCTTAGGTGGTATCAAAGAAATGAAGAAAGTTCCAGAAGCAATCTTCATTGTAGATCCAAGAAAAGAAAGAAACGCAATTCTAGAAGCTCGCAAATTAGGCATCAAAGTGTTTGGTATCGTTGATACAAACTGTGATCCTGATGATGTTGATTATATTATCCCAGCAAATGACGATGCAATTCGTGCAGTTAAATTAATTGCTTGGGTTATGGGTAACGCAGTGATTGAAGCTCAAGGTGGAGCTGTTGAGAAATATGAAGAGGAAACTGTTCAAGAAGCATCAAGAAGAGACCGTGATGATGATTCACGTCAACCTTCAAGAAGACCTCAACCACAACCTAAACCTGCAGTTAAAGAAGTTAAAGAAACTGAAGAAGTCAAAGTTGTAAAAGAAGTTAAAAAAGTTAAAGAAGTCAAAGTCATTGAAGAATTAGAAGATGACGAAGAAGATGATGATTTAATTGAAGATGATATTTTATCAGATGAAGATTTAGAATCAATGACAGTTGCAGAACTTCGTTCCCTAGCTAAAGATCGAGGCATTACCGGTTATTCAACCCTTAAAAAAGCAGAACTTATTGATGTACTAAAATAATGCGATAAGGGGATAATATCCCCTTATTTTTTATAAATATAAACAAATATAAACTAAAATAAACGAAAATATATAATATATATATCATGGAGGAAATATAAATGGCTGTAACAGCACAAATGGTAAAAGAATTAAGAGAAAGAACTGGAGCAGGAATGCTAGATTGTAAAAAAGCTTTAGATAGTAATGATGGTGACATTGAAAAAGCAATCGACTTTCTAAGAGAAAAAGGCATGGCAAGCGCTGCTAAAAAAGCAGGAAGAATTGCTGCTGAAGGTTTATGTGACGTTATTGTAAAAGATAACCAAGCAATAATCTTTGAATTAAACTCAGAAACTGACTTTGTTTCAAAAAATAAGCAATTTCTAGATTTAATTGAAAATGTAGGACAAACAATTCTTAACTCTAAAGCATCTTCTACAGAAGAAGCTTTAAAGATAGAAAAAAATGGTAAGACTGTTGAAACTATGTTAATTGATGCAACTTCAATTATTGGCGAAAAGATTTCTTTACGCCGTGTATCAAGAGTATGTAAAGAAGATAACCAAGATTTTGGTGCTTATAAGCATATGGGTGGTAGAATCGCTGTTCTTGCAGTTTTAGAAAGCAAAAATGATGAAATTGCTAAAGATATCGCAATGCATATCGCAGCTCAAAACCCAAGATATTTAAATAGAAAAGAAGTTGATCAAGAAACTTTAGAACATGAAAGACATATTCTAACTCAACAAGCACTTCTAGAAGGCAAACCAGCTGATATCGTTGACAAAATGGTTATCGGACGTTTAAATAAATACTTAAAAGATATTTGTTTAGTTGATCAACCATTTGTTAAAGATCCTGACCAAACAGTTACACAAATTTTAAAAGCAAATAAAAATGATGTCTTGTCATTTGTAAGATTAGAAGTTGGCGAAGGTATTGAAAAAAGATCTGAAGATTTCGCAGCGGAAGTTCAAGCACAAATTTCTAAATAAATAATTTTAAAGGGGTGTGGCGACATGTATCAAAGAGTAATCTTAAAAATTAGTGGTGAAGCATTAAAGGGCAATGGAACTTTTGGCATACATCCAATTACTGTGAAAAACATTGCTACCGAGATTAAAGAGATTTACAAATTAGGTGTGCAAGTTGGTATTGTTGTTGGTGCAGGTAATCTATGGCGTGGAAAGACCGGGGAAGAACTTGGTATGGACCGTGCGCAAGCAGATTACATGGGCATGCTTGGAACAATTATGAATGGACTTGCATTACAAGATGCACTAGAAACACTTGAAGTCCCAACAAGAGTGATGACGGTCTTACCTGTAAGTGCAGTTGCTGAACCTTATATTAGAAGAAAAGCAATGAGACACTTTGAAAAAGGTAGAGTACTAATCTTCTCTGGTGGTACAGGTTCACCCTTCTTTTCAACAGACACAGCAGCAGCACTTCGTGCAGCTGAATTAAATGCCGACATTATCTTAATGGCTAAAAACGGGATTGAAGGTGTCTATGATAAAGATCCTAAAATATATAGTGATGCAAAAATGTTTGACACAATCACACAACACCAACTTTTAAATCTTAAATTAGGGGTTATGGATCAAACAGCAGCATCCATGTGTAGTGAAAATAAAATTGATATTTTAGTATTTAATATGAATAAAGTAGGAAACATGAAAAAAGCAGTGATGCAAGAACAAATTGGCACACTGGTGAAGTGGGAGGAATAAATTTATGAGTCATGAACAAGCAGATTTAGTATTAATGGATATTGAAGAGCATATGGAAAAAACTTTGCATGTCTTAGTCAAAGATTTTTCTCAAGTGAGAACGGGTAGAGCAAATCCAGCACTTTTAGACAGTTTAAAAATTGAATATTATGGTGTAGATAGCCCAATCAAACAAATTTCATCTGTTTCAATTGTAGAAGGTAATCAACTTTTTATTAAGCCATTTGACAAATCAACGTTAAAAAAAATTGAAACAGCAATCTATGCATCTGATCTTGGATTAAATCCAATCAATGATGGCGTTGGGATTAGACTGATTTTACCTCAACCAACCGAAGAACGTAGAAGAGAGTTAGTCAAAGAAGTAGATAAGCTTGCAGAACACGCTAAAATTAGTGTTAGAAACATTCGTCGTGAAGGAAATGACCATGTAAAAAAACTAGGTCTATCTGAAGATGATGAAAAAGGATATTTAGAAGATGTTCAAGTATTAACAGATACTTATGTTAAAAAAGTAGATGAAGAATTGAAGATTAAGAGTGAAGAACTAACGAAAATTTAAAGGCTTCGGCCTTTTTATTTTGACTATGTGAAAATGTTTGAAATATTTC
>CAYJDZ010000071.1:0-7167 GCA_964368955.1 uncultured Mariniplasma sp. | reverse complement strand
ATTGAAGACAATGTTCAACCTATTCCAAGTGTTTATTTGATTAATTAAAAGAACTATGTCTACGATTTCTTTGTCACTAAAATGTATGTTAAGTTTCTCATACATGTATTCGTCTAAGTGGTACTCTGCGATTAACGTTACTTTTTCAACCAACTCTAGAGCAGTTTTTTCCTTTGGTGTAAACAAATCTGTTTCTTCCCAAGCGTTTAATAAGAAGATTCGCTGATTTGTTTCCCCTAATTTTAATGTGTCTCTTGTGTGCATATTCAAACAAAATGCACATCCATTTATTTGCGAAGCTCTTATTTTGATGAGTTCTTTTAGTAACGGCTCAAGCGTTGTATCCTTAGCAAAGTAATTTTCCATCTCTAAGATATGGTTCATCCCTTTTGATGCTAATTTAAAATAATCTATTTTTTTGATCATCTTTCATTCTCCTTTCTATTCAAAAAACGATATGATGATTATCATCTCATATTTACATTATATTCTTTGATTTTTTGATGTCAAAACAATTGCGTTTATTATTCAAAATAGTGTTTTTTCAGCAACTTTACAATCTTGACATAGAACCATATGTGATTAACCTATTTATGGCTAATCGCATAAAAAAAACTTCTCTTAAGTAATGATAAGAAAAGTTTTCATTTGATTTTTATGATATTAATCATTAAATATTGATAATTGTTCCATCAATATACTTTTATTGCCTTTTACAATTCTTTGCCACTTAGAGCCTCTACCACGTCCAATAGGTCTAATTTTATTTTCATCTTTCAGTCTTTTTAAGGTCCTATCAATAGTTGTATCACTGACATTTGGATGGCGTTTACGTAAATCTTCTTTAGTAAAAATCTCTTTTAGTTTTAAAATTGTATTTTCAATATTGTCAGATTTGTTTAAGTTTTTTTCGAATTCATATTCATGTGACATCTCATCAACTTCTTCATAAGATTTTATAAGTAGATTCACCAAAAGACGGTTCAACATATCTGTTTGAGCAAATCCACTAGACCAATAATAATTGGCTGTGATAAGTCCTTGATCCCAAGTGCTCTTAATGTCATAGAAGTATTTAAAGAAACTGACGTATTTAAAGACATTAAAGTATTTTAACAACATTGAATAAAGAATAATCATTCCGATTTTATCGTTATGTTTTGAGAAAATATCCATATTCATAAAATCGACATAAAAGTTTGAAATCAGTTGGACAAGTTCATGTTTTTTTGATTTTAAACTTTTTTCAAATAAATTTAAGAGTTGCTCAAGATCTTCCCTTTTGGATACTCTTTTTGATTTTAAGATGCCATCGTCATTTTTCTCATAAGTATTAAAGATAATGGGTTCATAATTACTTGAAATGAGTTTAGCTAAATTATATATTTCGTTGACTAAAAACTCGAAGTTTTCAGGATTTTTTTGAAGTTGTTCTAAAGCTATCTTTATATTGGCAAGCAAATGTTCATCTTTTGTACGAGGGACCATTTTCTTTTTAGCAAACAATTTTATTCTTGCTTCAGTCATGCTTAATTGAAGATATTTTGCGAGGAATATTAAGTTAAACTCCATCGTTTTTTTCTCAAATGCTTGCAAGTCACGATTAAAAAGATCATCATAATAAAATGACTTTCCTTTTGATTCATAAAGCGATAAAAGTAGTAACATGACCTCGTTTGAAATTTGGATACGAGATATATTGGCTAGAGCTTTCATGAATGTCCTTTCTAGTGACTAAAACTACTGCCTCCAATAAATTCTCTAAGTAAAGAATTACATGGTACAGTATCATCATCGATGTCTATAAAGTATTTTAAGAATTTAAGTAAACGGTTAGCGGTAATATAGTGTTTAGAGTCTCTAGAAACTGCTCTAAGTTGTGTAACAGCATGCTTTTTCAAGACTGCTAGTTCATAAGATAGTTCTGAATTAAACACATAATTCGCTTCTCTTTGGTTTGGATAAATCCATTTAAATTCACCACGTCTAACACTTGGCCACATTTCCATTGTGTCTTCTGCAGAGGAATTACGATATTTTTGATCTCTAACAATCCTTCTTAAGAGTCTTAAGTCAGTAATGGAGATTGGGTTATGATTGTCAATGTGAAGCTGTGTCTGAGGTGCGATATAGATGTTGAATTTTTGATGTTTAGGAATTGATTTTGTTAATTTCTCATTAAGGGCATGAATACCTTCAATAATAATTGGAGAATCAGGTTTAATTTTTATTTTTCTGCCAACTTCTCTAATACCAGTCTTAAAATTAAAAAGTGGTAATGTGACAGTTTCTCCTTGTATGAGTTGAAGCATATCATTGTTAAAAAGTTTAACATCGAGTGCATCAACATGTTCTAAATCAGCTGATCCATCAGCATTCTTTGGTGCTTTTTCTCTGCCGAAATAATAATCATCAATACTAATCATTACAGGCTTAATACCTCTTGTCATGAGTTCAATTCTAAGTCTAGTAGAAAATGTTGTCTTACCTGATGAAGAAGGCCCTGCGATGCCAATTAAACGAATTGTATCAATGTTGTTTTCAATGATATCACCTAAATCACTTAGTTGATGGTTATGTTTAGTTTCACACATATTAACAAACTCAACACTTGTTGTATAATCTTTTGCATATTCATTCATTTTAGCAATGGTGTTTCCCTCAATGATTCTGCCCCATTTGCTTGCTTCTTTCAAGGCTTTTCCAAATGTCGGTTCATCAACAAATTCTGGTATTTTACCATTTAATTCTGCTCTTGGATATTGAATTAAAAATCCAGGATGATACAATATAAAATTAAATGCTTTGATATATCCTGTTGAAGGAAGCATATAACCAAACATATAGTTTAGGTATTCATTGCATTGATAAAGGTTGACGTAATCTTCATCACGGTATTTTAAGATTTCTTCTTTATCAGGCATATTTAATTCTAAGTAGAGCTTCATTGCTTCGCCGATTGAAATTCTTTTTCTAACAATTAAAAAGTCTTCGTCAATTAATCTTTTGACTTCCATTTCAATATCATGTAAGACTTTTGTATTTAGGATGCCATCAAAATCATCAAAAACAGCGAGTATGGATCTTGAAACGCTATAATTAAATCTTATCTTTGCAGTTGGATATAAATTGCTGACGGCCATCGCAATCACGTATCTAAGCGTTGATTCATATATTTTGATTGAATCTGGATGATTGTAACTTAAAAACTCAACTTCAGCGTCTTTTGTTGGAATATAACTTAATTCACGTAAACGCTTATTGACTGTTGCAGCCAGGGCATCTTTTATATTTAATTTTTTGGCAACTTCTTTTAATTCTAGGGGTGTATCAAAAGTATAACTTTTTTTATCAATGATCATTTCCATATTTTTCTCCTTTTATTCATCTTCGTCGTCAAATAAATCAAAGCGATTCAGACGAATTTTTTTATGATCTTTTGTCATAATTTCTTCTTCTTTTAAGATATCTTGTATTTCTATTTCTTGTTTCTCTTTTTTAATACTCTTTTTAACAGGTTTGTTAACTTCAATATCATCTACTGCATCATCTATTTTAATCAAGTAGGCACTGCCAAGTTCTTGATCATCATATATTTTTTTACCAAACTTATTACCTGAGTATTTTAATTCAGAGACGATTGTCTTAATTGATGATTTTTCAGTCACAATTAAAACATTAACATCTTCTTTTTGTTGAGCTTTTGACAATCTAGAGGCTGCGACTAAGTCGTGAGGATTAGATTTTAAATGTTCAACAACTAAGATGCCCCTTCTATTTCTACTATAGATTGGTAATTCTTCAACGACATCTTTAATAACATGACCTCTTGATGTCAACATGATAAAATCATCACGCTCACTTGTATAAAGACTTGAAATGAGTTCATCACCTTCACCAATATTCATGCCCTTAACGCCTCCGGCTTGGAGTCCATATAAAGGTAGGTCATCAGTTTTATATCTTAAGACATATCCCTTTTTAGAAATAGAGATAATGTTATCTTTTTGACCATAATGAATCGATGCTAATTCATCACTATCTGCTAATTTCATACATTTCATTGTTTTATAATATCTAGTAACTTCAAAATCTTGAAGTTTAGCTTGTTTCATCATACCTTGTTTAGTTGCTAGAAGTACTAAATCTTTATCTTTGAAACTAGATACTAATAAAACATCAATCAGACGTTCATTTTGTTCTATTGGTGTAATGTTATTGATGTATACGCCTAAATCTTTCCATTTTTGATCATCAATCTTATAGACTGGTAAGAAGACGTAATTTCCTAAGTTAGTAAACAATAATAGGGTATCTAATGTATTGACTTCTTTTTCAAAGATTAAGACATCTTCTTGTTTTAAGCCAGGAGTTTGTGTTGCTTGATAGCTTCTTGTAGAAGCTCTTTTTACATAGCCATCCTTGCTAATACCAACCATCACTTTTTCATCAGAAATTAAATCTTTTTCATCAATTTTAATCATTTCAATTTCTTCTTCGATTTGACTTCTTCGAGGATCTCCAAGGATAGCTGAGACTTCCATTAATTCTCGCTTAATGACACGTCTTAGCGCTTGTTCAGATGATAAGATGTGCTCTAATTCTTTGATCTTATCTTCTAGAATTGAATTCTCTTTTTCTAAATCAAGAATATCTGTATTGGACAAACGATACAACTGCAAAGTTACAATTGCTTCTGCTTGCATATCGGTAAACCCAAATTTTGTCATAATGTTTTCTTTAGCATTTTGTTTATTTTGTGAATCTCTAATCGCTTTAATGACTTGATCAAGAATACTAACCATTTTAATTAAGCCCGAAACGATATGTTGTCTTTTTTGAGCTTTTTCTAATTCAAAATTTGAACGGTTCGTGATGACATCTTTTTGATGGTCGATATAGGCTTTTAAGATGGGTATAATCCCAACTAAAACTGGACGATGATTTAAGATAGCAACCATATTGTAATTATAGGCTACTTGAAGGTCTGTCGACTTATATAAAAGATTAAGAATCAGTTGTGCATCGGCACCTTTTTTTAAGTCAATAGCGATTCTTAAGCCTTGTTGATCAGATTCATCTCTAACTTCGATAATATCATCGATTTTTTTATCAATTCTAAGCATGTCGATAGATTTAACTAAATCAGCTTTATTGACTTCATAAGGAATTTCAGTAATTGCGATACAGTCTTGAGATTTAGATATCTCTTCTATTTCTGCTTTTGCTCTAATCATAACTTTACCAGCACCAGTTTCTAATGCCTGTAAGATACCTTCTTTGCCTTGGACAATCCCACCAGTAGGAAAATCAGGGCCTTTAATATATTTGGTAAGTTCTAAAAATGTGATTTGGTCATTATCTAGATACGCAATCGTCGCATCAACAACTTCTGTAAAATTATGTGGAGGTATTTTAGTTGCATATCCTGCAGAAATACCTGTAGCACCATTAACTAATAGATTAGGAAATTTTGCAGGTAAGACTGTTGGTTCTAATTCTTCATCATCAAAGTTAGGCACAAACGGAACTGTTCTTTTGTCAATATCACCTAAAAGAGCTTCTGCAGCTTTAGATAGTCTTGCTTCAGTGTAACGCATTGCAGCAGCGCTATCTCCATCAATAGATCCATTATTCCCATGCATATCAACTAAGATCGTCCGCATTTTAAAGTCTTGTGATAGGCGTACCATTGCTTCATATATACTTGAATCACCATGTGGGTGATATTTTCCCATAACTTCTCCAGCAATTCTTGCTGATTTTTTATGTGGTTTATTATGAAACATCCCTAATTGTTGCATCGCATATAAAATACGTCTTTGAACTGGCTTTAAGCCATCTCTTGCATCAGGTAGGGCACGATCTTGAATGATGTATTTAGAATATCTAGCAAAACGATCGCTAAATAAATCAACAACCGTTGATTTGACTATATTTTCAACATAATCATTTACTTTATCAATAATTGCCATTACTCTACTCCTAACTCAAGATCAAAATCATCACTGATTTCAAAATCCACATTTTCTTCAATCCATTGTCTACGAGGGGCAACTTGGTCACCCATTAAAATAGAAACGCGTTTATCAGATGCGCTTAAATCATCAATTGTTACTTGGATAAGTGAGCGTTTAGTTGGGTCCATAGTTGTTTCCCATAGTTGTGGTGCATTCATTTCACCTAGACCTTTATACCTTTGAATACTTGCTGCTTGACCATTGATTAAACTTTTTAACTCTTCATCTGACCATGCATAATAAGACTCATCTTTGCGTCCTTTTTTAAGTGTTACTTTATAAAGTGGGGGTTGTGCTAAATATAGACGTCCTTCATCAATGAGTGGTCTCATATATCTAAAGAAGAAAGTTAAAAGAAGAACTTGAATATGCGCTCCATCTGTATCGGCATCGGTCATGATGATGACTTTTTGGTAATTACATTTCTTAATATCAAAGTCTGGTCCAAAATCAGCACCGATGGTGTAGATCATTGTCGCAATTTCTTCGTTTTTTAAGATTGCATCCAAACTTGCTTTTTCGGTATTAATTACTTTTCCTCTCAAAGGAAGAATTGCTTGATACTTTCTGTTTCTACCTTGTTTGGCAGAACCACCAGCTGAATCCCCTTCGACTAGGAATAATTCATTTTTTGATTTGTCTTTAGATTGAGCAGGAGATAATTTACCTGATAAGGTAATTTCTTTTCTGCCCTTATTTTTACCATTTCTGGCTTCTTCTCTAGCTTTTCTGGCTGCATCTCTTGCTTTTTGAGCACTCACAGCACGATTTACAATCGAACTGGCAATCTTTTTGTTTTCTTCTAGATAGGTCGTAATATTTTCATATACAACACTATCAGTTGCATTTCTTGCTTCTGGCGTACCTAACTTACCTTTTGTTTGGCCTTCAAACTCTAGGACATCTTCAGGTATACGTAGAGATACAATGGCTGTTAAGCCTTCTCTAATGTCTGAACCATCAAGATTAGGATCCTTATCTTTAATTAATGTATATTTTCTTGCATAATCGTTTAATGCACGTGTTAATGCGGATTTAAACCCAATTTCATGAGATCCACCATCTCTTGTTCTTACATTATTAACAAAAGATAAGATTGATTCAATATATCCATGTGTGAATTGAATAGCGATATCAACTTCAATTG
>CAYJDZ010000070.1:0-7213 GCA_964368955.1 uncultured Mariniplasma sp. | reverse complement strand
AAAATAGTTCTAAGGAGCGAAGATAGGACGTTGCCAGGCAAATCTTACTTATTTTTAAATATTAGTAGCGCCAACAATTAGATGCCTACATAGCTCAGTCGGTTAGAGCACTTGACTGTTAATCAAGGGGTCCTAGGTTCGAGTCCTAGTGTGGGCGCCACTTACAATACTTAACGGCTATGCCGTTTTTTTTATGACAAAAAAAGGATTCTAAGTTTAGAGTCCTTTTTTGTTTATCATTTATTATTTGAATAAGAATTTTAGTAAGGGATCAATTTTGACTAAGATTGGAATAATAATTAATGAAATAATACTCATCAGTTTAATTAAGATATCCATTGAAGGTCCTGCAGTATCTTTTAATGGATCCCCTACAGTATCTCCTGTAATGGTTGCCTTATGAACATCTGATCCTTTTCCACCTAAATTACCTTGTTCAACAAATTTTTTAGCATTATCCCAAGCCCCACCTGAGTTTGCCATAAAGACAGCAAGCATAATAGCTGAGACTAACCCTCCAACAAGAAGTCCACCTAAACCTTCTGGTCCAAGAAGAAGTCCAAAGATGATAGGAGATAGCACAGCAATTAAAGCAGGAAATACCATTTCCTTTAGAGCTGCTTGAGTTGAAATATCAACGCATTTCGCATAATCAGGAATAGATGTTCCTTTGAGAATGCCTGGATCATTTTTATATTGTAATCTGACCTCTTCAATCATTGTGTTGGCGGCTTTACCAACAGATTTAATAACTAAAGCAGTAAATAGATAAGGAAGCATTGCCCCTATAAAGATACCAACCATAACACCAGGCTGTAAGATATCAATACCTCTGCCTTCAGAGAGTCCTGCAGCTTTTTCGAAAGCGAAAAATAAACCAATGGATGTCAGTGCAGCAGACCCAATACAAAATCCTTTACCAATCGCAGCTGTTGTGTTACCAACTGAGTCTAAGTGGTCAGTGATTTGTCTAACATTTTCATCTAAATTACACATTTGGGCAATACCACCCGCATTATCAGCAATGGGTCCATAAGCATCAACACTTATGGTAATACCAGCAGTTGAAAGCATACCAACCGCTGCTAGAGCAATCCCATACATATCTTTAGTGAACAGATAGGATAGTATTATTCCTAATACTAGAATGATAACGGTCAAGAAAGTTGATTTCATACCAACACTAAAACCAGAAATGACATTGGTTGCATGACCAGTCTTGGATTGTTCAACAATTTCTTTAACGTGGGGATAAGATTCAGAAGTATAGTATTCAGCAATCATTCCTAAAGCAATCCCTACAGATAATCCTACTGCAAGTGCGCCAAATATACCCCAAGCACGTCCGCTATCAAAGAAGAGTAGACTTAAGATTAAACCACTGATTAGCATAAATATAACTGCGAAATAGGTAGACATACTTAATGCTTTTTGAGGATTTTTCCATTCTTTTAATCTAACGAATATAACAGCTAGGACTGCAGATAGCGCGCCAAGTCCTGCAATAACTAGTGGATAGATGACGGTACTGACAATAGAGCTATAATTGGTTGCGTTTAACAATGATGGATTGTTAGCTAGAATATCCGGGGTAAACGTAACAAATGCATATAAACCAAGTGTTAGGGCAGATATTATGGATCCAACATAAGATTCAGTTAAATCTGAACCCATACCAGCCACATCCCCTACATTATCGCCAACATTATCAGCAATTACTGCTGGATTTCTAGGATCATCTTCAGGGATATTTGATTCTAGTTTACCAACTAAATCAGCGCCAACATCAGCCGCTTTAGTATATATACCACCACCAACACGACCGAATAAAGCGATAAGTGATGCTCCAAGTCCATATCCAGTTACGATATGAATTGAGTGAGACAAAGCTACATATTGATCATATGGGTTATCTTTATATCCTCCATAAATGGTATAAAAGATAAAAAATAAGAAGACGAGTCCAAATAAACCTAAACCAACAACCGTTAAACCAAGGATTGCGCCACCAGAGAAAGCTTGTTTTAAAGCTCCTGACATCCCTTTAGTTCGAGCATGATCAGTTGTTCTAGAGTTTGCACGAGTCGCCGCATGCATTCCAATCCAACCCGCGAGTCCAGAGAATAGGGCGCCGACTAAAAAGGTAATCGATGAGCGCCACCCAACCCCTTCAGCTCCTTTTAAAGAGGGGATAAGTCCGGTAAGCGCTAGAAGAACTGCTACACCGAGCGAAAAATAAATAATCATCTTGTATTGTCTTTTCATAAATGCCATTGCACCCTCATGAATATATGATGCAATTTCTTTAATTTTTTCATGCTCTACCTTTATTTTATTCATTTTTCTAAATAGAATAAATGCATAAAGCAAGGCAATTAAAGAAAGAACCGCAGCAATACCTAAAAAAATAGAAGTAGTTAAATAGTCGTTCAACAACATGTTAAGCTCCTTTCTGCTCCTTGAGATGAATTTGCCAATCATTTCTTTCATTTTAATTCATATAAACAAAAATAGCAATCCCAAAGAGGATTGCTATAAATGAATAAATGGTTAAATTACTTAAATAACAGACGTAAACTATTTAAAATGACCAATATAGTTGATCCTTCATGAGCAACAACGCCTATAGGAAGTTCAATGATTCCAAATAAATTAGAAATCATTAGAAATGCGATGACACTAGTAGAAAAGATGATATTTTGAATGGTTATTTTTCTCATGCGTCTTGATAAAGTGATTACATTAAGTAGATTTTTAATGTTATTATTCATAAACACGATATCAGCAGTTTCCAAAGAAACATCTGTTCCAGCACCCATAGCAACACCAATATCAGCAGTTGCTAGAGCTGGTGCATCGTTAATCCCATCACCAACCATTAAGACTTTACCAAGTTTATTTTGAAGTTCTACGACATAGTTGACCTTATCTTCGGGTAGGCAATTTGCTTTATATTCTTTTATTCCTGCATCAAAAGCGATTGCTTTGGCAGTATCTTCATGATCTCCAGTTAATAATACTGGTTTTATGCCCATTTTATAAAGACCATCCATCACTTCTTTGACATGATCTCTTAAGGTATCTGTTAGTGTTACAAAGCCAACCATTTTATTATTTTTAATGATATAAATGATGCTATGTCCTTTCGACATTGCTTGATTTATTTTAAGCTCACATTTTTGGTCAGCTTTAGCATCAAATTTTCCGATTTGCCAATCATCATCTTTGATGGTCGCAAACATTCCTCTACCAGGTATTTCTTTTGTTTGAACATCATCTAATTCTTCTAAGTCCTCTAAATGTTTTGCCACTGACTTGGCAAGTGGATGATTTGACTGTTTTTCAACTGTATATAATAATCTTAAGATATAATCATGATCTTGATCATCAGATATGACAATATCGTTTACTTTAGGGATACCAGATGTAATCGTACCTGTTTTATCAAAGACAACAGCTTTAATCCCAATCATATCTTCTAGTTTTTTGCCACCCTTAATTAAAATACGTTTTTTAGCAGCATTAGATAAAGTTGAAAGCATGGCCGGTGTAATCGATGCGACTAACGCACAAGGCGATCCAACAACTAGAACAACGATGCCTCTTCTAAAAGCTTCAGCAGAAGATAACCAGTTAAATAGGGGTGGAAAAATCATAAAAGATATCGCAAATATAATAACAAAATAGACATAATATTTTTCTATTTTATTGATTAGTGTTTGTGATTCTGTTTTATTTTGTTGAGCTTCTTCGACAAAATCAATAATCTTTTGAACTACAGATTCCTTAGGACTTTTAGTAGTTTTTACGATGATGATTTGTTCTTTATTAATAGAACCTGCAAAAACATCATCACCAATCTTTTTATCAACTGCAATAAATTCACCAGTGATCGGTGATTGATCGAGTGATGTTTGGCCTTGAACAATAACGCCATCTACTGGAACTTGTTGACCAACTTTAACGATTACAAGGTCATTAATATTTAAGTTTTCTATTTGAACTTCTGTTTCGACTTCATCTTTATATAGAATAGCTGTTTTAGGGGCTAACTCTAGAAGAGAAGTTAATTCTTTTTCACTTTTTGAAGTTGAATAAGATTCTAGGACACCACTGATAGAAAAAATCAAAATCAAAATAGCACCTTCAGAAAAATTTCCTGAGAAAAAAGCACCGAGTGCGGCAAGAATCATTAATATCTCAACGTTTAAAGATTTATTTTTTAAAGTTTCTAAAACGCCTTCTTTAGCTTTTGCATATCCCCCAATTGCGAATGATAGTCCGAAAAGCGTGATGACATACCATTCTTTATCCCCTTGTATCCCTTGTAATATAAAAGCTGCTATAATCAAGACAATCGAGATTACAACAAAACTCGTTTCCATAATTAATTGTTTCTTAGACATAATTTACCTCCTGTTGATTATTTATTATAGTTTAATTATAACAAAAATGGAAGCTTTATTCTAAATAAAAGCATTTTTTATTATAAATAGAGTCTTATTTAGAAATGAAATAATTTAGTGCGCATATTTAAGAACTCTATGTTATTTTGTGGATTTGTGATATCAAAGTTGTCATTTAACAAAAATATGATATACTTTTTACGAGGAGATGATCATGATGAATTTAATATATAAAAACCATAGAATATACGAAGAAAATAAAGATTATAAAATAATGATTGAAGCGACTTTCCCTTTTTATAAAGAAGGCGTTGTTGTTGTTGATCACACATATGTTGATCCTTCATTAAGAGGACAAGGTATCGCAAGTGAACTCATGCACGAGGTATGTAAACATGCTAAAAAATTAGGATACAAGATAGTTGCAACCTGTCCTTATGCAGTTGTTTGGTTTAAAAAACATCATGAATATGATGAGCTTATTGACCAAGAAACTCAAAGCGAACTTGCTCCTGAATGTCGTATTTAGAGGTGTGATGAAATGGATAAACCATTAGTTATTTTAGTTGCTGGAGGCTCAGCATCTGGAAAAAGTACTGTTGTTAAAGAAATACTAGAAAAAGCAGGTTTAGACGATGTAATCATCATTAATCAAGATGATTATTATCTGGATCAAAAAAATCTTCCCTTAGAAAAAAGACATTCAATGAACTATGATCATCCAAGTTCATTAGATACTGATCTTTTGTATAATGATTTAACAAAACTATTGAATCATGAACCAATTGATAAGCCAGTCTATGATTTTGTTAAATCAACTAGAAGTGATCGAATTGAACATATTTTACCTAAAAAAATTATTATTGTTGAAGGCATCCTTATTTTAGAGAATCAAAAAATAAGAGATCTTGCTGATATTAGTTTATATGTAGAGTTAGATGATGATACAAGATTTATCAGAAGAATGTTAAGAGACATGAAAGAAAGAGGGCGTTCTTTAGATAGCATTATTTCCCAATATGAAAAAACAGTTAAACCGATGTTTCATAAGTATATAAAGCCAACAAAAAGATATGCTGATGTAATTATTCCAAATGACACAAAGCATGCAATTGCTGTCGACTTAATCGTTGTCAAAATTAAACAAATATTAGGAGAACGACAATGATTTTAATTGTTGCCGCCATGAAAGAAGAAGTCTTTAAAATAATAGAGAATAATCAAAGAAAAGATATTGATATTATAATTACTGGTGTTGGCAAAGTTAACGCAGCGATGAAATTGAGCGAATATTTAACTAATCATAAGGTTAATAAAATTATAAATCTTGGTTTTGTTGGAGGTAATATCAATTATCAAGTTAATGATATTGTTGTCATAGATCATGCGACATATCATGATTTTGACTTATCTATGTTTGGATATAAAAAAGGTCAAGTCCCTAATTATCCAGAACTCTTTGAACCGGATAAGTCACTATATGTTGATGCTCTAAAACGCTTAAAAACGGCCAAGGAAGGCTTTTTATACACTGGAGACTGCTTTATGACTGAAAACATAATAGAGCCCTCAGTCTTTGATATGGAGGGTGCTAGTTTGTTTCAAGTCGCTCATTATTTCAAGGTTCCCATGTTAAGTGTTAAATTAGTCTCAGATGTTATTGGAAGCAAAGATCATATTGATCAGTATAAGACGTTTGAACAAGAAATAGGAGCAACTTTATTATTAGATGTATTTAATAAATTAGTGGAGGTACTCTAATGAAAGGACTTATCGTGTTTAGTCATGACATGGAAGATGTTGAATCGCTTGCTACAAAAGCATTGCTTTTAAGAGCAGGCATAGAGATGTATGCGATTACCTTTGAGAGTTCTAAAGATATTAAGACAGCATTTAATCAAAGCGTAAAAGCGGATTATTTTATTAATGAAATAGAACTTGATGACTATGATTTTGTAGTCATACCAGGTGGAAAATATGTTTCACAAGTCATAAAAAAGGATGTAAATATTAAACATATAGCAACTTATTTTTATCAAAAGAGTAAATTGGTTGCTGCTATTTGTGCAGGTCCAAGATTTCTTGGCCAAGCAGGATTATTGGTTGGGAAAAAATTTACTTGCTTTACAGGTTGTGAAATAGACATGCCAAAAGGGGAATATCTACCTAATTTTAAAGCAGTTAGAGACCAGAACATAATTACAGCTAGAGGTGCTGGAGCTGTGTATGAATTTGTATATGAAATTATTAAGTATTTATACGATGAATATAAGGCAGAAAACCTATATAAAAATATTCTTTTTTAGTCAAATAAGCTTCATATTAAGCCGTAATGTAATAAAAATAGAAAATAATTAAAAAACTTTTTCTAGAGACTTGACAATTCAAAAAATATTGGTATAATTATAATTGCTGTTGCATATTGGCCCGTTGGAGAAACGGTTAACTCACATGCCTTTCACGCATGCACTCATGGGTTCGAATCCCATACGGGTCACCAATATTATTTTAAAAAATGACGTAGGAGTACGTTTTAGGATATGAGTTGTTATAGCTCTATAAGTACCCATAGCTCAACTGGATAGAGCGTTTGACTACGGATCAAAAGGTTGGGGGTTCAAATCCTCTTGGGTACGCCATATTTCGGGAAGTAGCTTAGCTTGGTAGAGCGCCTGGTTTGGGACCAGGAGGTCGCAGGTTCAAATCCTGTCTTCCCGACCACTTATTTTTTAAGCGGGTGTAGTTAAATGGTAGAACCACAGCCTTCCAAGCTGTTGACGTGAGTTCGATTCTCATCACCCGCTCCA
>CAYJDZ010000069.1:0-7243 GCA_964368955.1 uncultured Mariniplasma sp. | reverse complement strand
TCAATGGAAAAACAAATGCGTGCTGAACGTGAAAAACGTCAAACCATTTTAATTGCAGAAGGTGAAAAACGTGCTCAAATTCTAAGAGCTGAAGGGGAAGCTGAAGCTGTTATCTTGAGAGCAACTGCTGTTAAGGAACAAAAGATTAAGGAAGCTGAAGGGGAAGCTGAAGCGATTTATAAATTAAAAGAAGCTGAAGCTTTAGGGATTAAATTAATTAAAGATTCTAAACCTGATCAAGCAGTTTTAACGATTAAAGCTTATGAAGCACTTGCTTTAGTTGCAAATGGTCAATCTACTAAGATTGTTATTCCAACAAATATTACTGACCTTGCATCATCAGTGATGATGGCAGCTGAATTTGCAAAAGAAGATAAAGTTAAGAAAACAGATAAATAGATAGTAAGTATTCAAAAAAAGCTCAAATTTAGATTTATCTTAGTTTGGGCTTTTTCTATGCAAATTTATATATTTTACTATTTTTTAGAATAGATAATCAAAGGGACTTCCATCTCACCTTGTAATAACCCTGCATGATGTCCTTTAAATGTGATGTCTTCTTTAAATTTAAAAAATTTATTTGAAATCGCTATTGCAATGAAATCACCTAAAAATCTATCTATTAAAGGATGCTTCACACCATAGCCAATTAGGCCACTTTTTAAAAATTCTTCTTTAGTCATCAATTGATAATCATTTCCATATTTTTCTGTAAAGAGATTTTTAAACTCATTTTTTTTAAACGGTTTTATAAAAAAGTTTGCTGCTCTTGGTTCCATTGAAGGTTTTCTGAGTAATAATTTCATGAGTGCTTCATCTTTATAAAGTTCTATAGGCTCCACATTAACTTGCCCATGATCGGCAATTACGATTAGAAGTGTATCGTCATTAACTTTTTGAGCAAGTATTTCTAACTTTTCATTAAGTTTAATTAACTCTTCTTTTATTTTTATATCGTCTATACCTACTTCGTGCTCTAAGTAATCCGGATTAGTCCAGTATGCATAAGTAAAATTTTTCTCATTTTTAGAAGTGATTTCAAGTAATCTTTTCATTTGTAGGTGAAAAGTCTTATATCCACCAGGTCTAAAATCTGGAAACAACTCATATGTTTTAACATCAGGACTAGATTTTTTGATGTAATCATAGATTAAATCTTGTTTTAAATATATATCCCTCAAATTATTGTGAAAGGTTCTTTTTTTATCATAGAAATCTTCATTCATAAAAACAACTAAGTTTGTATCTTCTTTTTTAAAGTACTGAGTCCATCCTAAATACCCACTTTGAAATGGTGGGTTTGCTGTGAGAACTGCATTCGTAGCCGCAACTGTTGTTGGTGGAAATATTGAAGTAATCTTTTTTACAAGATTTTTTCTAATAAACGTGTTTTCTTCTAAATGCTTTTCTACAATATTAACTCCCATACCATCTAATAAAATAAGGCAAACGTGCTTATAGTTTTGATCTAATCTTTCTTTTAATTCAGGTATGACTGGATATCTTGGACTTACTTTGTAATGCTCTAAAATCGTGTGGCTCACATTTAAGATTGAATTGTTGTAATCTGGATAAAGAATTTTCATTTAGGATATCTTCTTTTTAATTAAAGTTACTTTAATGATTTTATCTCCAATTGTAATGGCGTTAAGTAGTAAAGATTTAGCTTCATCTATACCTTTATCTCTAACATAAAGAGTTGCTAGCACATCACCTTTTTTAATTTTATCACCAATTTTTTTATGGAGATCAATCCCTACGTCTAATAGTATTTTATCTTCTTTAGTCTCTCTACCTGCCCCTAGGCGCATTGCTGCTTTACCAATATCTAGAGCATTTATTTCCATAATATAACCATCTTTAGGTGATAATACTTCTACTTTATTTTTTGAAAGTAGATTCTCAGGATGTAAAATCGCATTTACATCTCCACCTTGAGCTTTCACGAGTTCTAAGAATTTATGATAAGCGCTTTGATTATGAAGTGCTTCATTTAACATTTTATGAGCTTGTTCTTCAGATGAAGCGAGTTTTGCGTCCAATAAAAGTTGTGCACTGATTGCAAGTGTTACCTCGACTAAATCTTTGGGACCTTTTCCTTGAAGTGTTTCAATTGCTTCGTAAACTTCTAAAGCATTTCCTATCTTATGGCCTAAAGGTTCATCCATGCCTGTTAAAATAGCTGTAACTTTCTTACCTGCAAGCTTACCAATTGAAACCATGAGTTCAGCTAATTCTATGGCTTCTTCTTCAGTTTTCATGAAGGCACCATGACCTACTTTAACATCAAGACAAATCGCATCAGCACCACTTGCAAGTTTTTTTGACATAATAGATGAAGCGATTAATGGAATACAATCAACTGTTGCCGTCACATCTCTTAAGGCATAAAACTTTTTGTCAGCTGGGGCAACATCTCCACTTTGCCCAACAACTGCGATTCCTATGTCTTGAACTTGTTTTATAAAATCTTCAACAGACAATTCAACTCTATAACCAGGAATGCTTTCTAGTTTATCAATTGTACCACCCGTATGACCTAAACCTCTACCACTCATTTTTGCAACTTTAGCTCCTAAAGAAGCTAAAAGAGGTCCTAAAATCAAGGTCACTTTATCACCAACACCACCAGTAGAATGCTTATCAACTTTAATGCCCTTGATGGCACTTAAATCAATTGAATCACCAGAATCTCTCATCGCAAGTGATAAATGAGTTGCTTCTTGTTCAGTCATTTTGTTAAAATAAGTTGCCATTAAAAAAGCACTTACTTGATAATCTGGAATATCTCCTTTGGTATATGCTTTTATTAAATAATCAATTTCTGCTTTACTTAATTCATATCCATCTCTTTTTTTACTAATAATATCTATCATATGCATATTGATCACATCTCCTTGCTTATATTTTATCATAAAAACGTCCAATTATGTTATAATAACTTGAATGAAGAAGAGGTTTATTATGATACTAGCAATGGTCAGACATGGCCAAACACATTTCAATATCAACGGCATCATTCAAGGTCAAACCAATACACCCTTAAATGAAGTCGGTAGGTTGCAAGCACACAAAGTTGCTGATACCCTAAAACTTAATGGTGAACACTTTGACGCTATTCTTTCATCTCCTTTATCGAGGGCTTTGGAAACTGCACATACGATATCAAAGAAATTAGAAATTGATCAACCCATTCATGTTATTCAAAGATTTATGGAGCGAGATTTCTATCATCTAGATGGTAAACCAGTCGATGAAGGGATGCCTTTAGTTAGAACAAAGGGATATACATATCCTGGATATGAAGATGATCATAAATTAATTCAACGCATAATTACTACTTCTTTAGCACTAGAGAAGAGCTATAAAGACCAAAAAGTCCTATGTGTTGCGCACTCCCATGTGATTAAATCGTTACTTGTTTATTTAGATCCTGTTAAATATTCGTTTTCTAATTATTTAATTAATAATTGTGATATTTTATATTTTGAAATTAATAACAAGAAAATCAAATTCATAGAACATCAAAAAAACGACTAATTTATTTAGTCGTTTTTGTTTAATGTATGATTGATGATATGAAAGACTTGATCTGCCAAATCTGAGGTTTTCAATCCTTTTATATCTTCATATTTAATGACAGGATGAATGGTTACTTTAATCTTTGTTCTCTTAAAGGGTAGATTGTTTTTAATATCTGTTGAACCATCTATACTAACTGGTAGAAGGTTTGCTTCAGCTTTAAGACCTAAACGATAAGCTCCAGCACGCATCGCAACCATTTTAATATCATTTCGATCTTTAATCCCACCTTCTGGAAAGATAACCATGGCCATACCTTCTTTAACTGTTTTTATGGCTTCAACCATTGCTCTTGCAGTATTTCTGTCACTTGATCGATCAATTGGAAAGGAACCTAAGGAAGATAACATCATATGCATTAATGGAATTTTATAGGCTTCCATTTTTGGTGTGTAACTCGTAGGTCTTTTAATGACTTCCATTAAAATTACTGGATCAGCATATGATTTGTGATTTGCATAGACAGTGAGTCTACCTGTCAAAGGTATATTTTCTCTTCCAATGACTTCTAACTTTAATCTAAAGAAATATCGACTTAGAAAATAAGCAATACTTCTATATGTATAGTTTTTATACCAATTCTTAACTTTAAGTTTATTGAAAATCGGTAGTTGAACAATCACAAATAGTAAAACGATGATAATTGCGGCAAGTATCCCTAAGATAAACCAAACTGGTAACAAATAGTAATTATCATTCACCAAAAAATGCATAATTGATGTAAAGCCAATTATAGAGATGATAAACAGAGCTGAAATCATGAGTTAATCCTTTCGTATACTGCAAATATAAGGTTTTCTTCTAGTTTTTTAGAGATGCATTTAAATTTTGATAAATCAAATGAAGGAAAATAGACATTTCCTTCATGTCTTTTTAAAACATAGGTAATATATAATCTGTTTGCAAGGGGTAACATCAGTTGATAAATAGTTTTACCGCCAATTACCATAATATCTTCACTAGTTTTCTTTACAAATTCAAAGATATCTTTCACATGAATTGCATCACTATAGACTTGATTATTCACATTTGCAACATATACCTTTTTAAAAGGTAGTGGTGTTTTTTTATAATAACTTTTTAACGACTGATATGTCAAATCTCCCATAAGCACAGAGGCATCTTTTGTCATGCTTTTAAAGTATGCCAAGTCATTTGGATAATGCCAAGGAAGTAAATTATCTTTACCAATTAGCCAATTTTCATCCATTGCCCATATCATTGAAATCATACGGCTACTTTTCCTTTAATCATCGGATATGGGTCATATTCTTTTAATTCAAAATCACTATATTTAAAATCAAATAACGATTTAACATCTTTATTAATAAGCATTGTTGGAAGTTTCTTAGGTTCTCTTGATAATTGTAATTTAATTTGTTCGAAGTGATTTGAATATATGTGAGCATCTCCTAAAGTATGAACAAATTCACCCAATTGATATCCCGTTACTTGAGCAAACATCATGAGTAAAAGCGCATATGATGCGATATTAAAAGGAACACCTAAAAAGATATCAGCACTTCTTTGATAGAGTTGTAGAGACAGTTTGCCATCAGCAACATAAAACTGAATCAATGTATGACATGGAGGTAAGGCCATATTTTTAATTTCACTTGGGTTCCAAGCACTTAAAATCATACGTCTAGAATTGGGATTATTTTTTAACTCATCTAGGATATATTGGATTTGGTCCACACCATTAAAATTACGCCATTGAGCCCCATAAACAGGGCCTAAATCACCATACTTATCGGCAAAATCTTCATCAGTTTTAATTTTTTCAATATAATCATCCATGGTCTCATTTCGATAATCAGCACTTTTTTTAAACGTCTCAAAAGGCCAATCATTCCATATTTTTACATTGTGATCAACTAAATATTTTATATTAGTATCACCTGATATAAACCACAGAAGTTCATGTAGAATTGATTTTAAATGGACTTTTTTAGTCGTCAAAAGAGGAAAACCTTCACTTAAATCATATCTCATCTGATACCCAAAAACACTTTGAGTTCCAGTTTTAGTACGATCCATTTTGAAAGTTCCATGTTCTAATACATGGCGACATAAATCAAGATATGCTTTCATAAAAAGCCTCCTTTATTTTGCTAGTTCGTATAATGCTTCAGTATAAATAGTGATTGCTTTAAAGAAGTCATCAAGATCAATAAATTCATTCTTTTGATGAATATAAGTTGGTTTATCTAAAAAGTGAGGGCCAAATGCAACACTATTTGGTAATGCTCTTGCGAAAGTGCCTCCACCAATTGTGATTGGTTCACTAAAATCATTTGTGTGTTTACGATAAACAGCTAATAATTTTTGTACAAGCTCTGATTTAGGATCAATATATAACAGTTCTTGATGATTATCAACAACTACTTTAGTCTTATATGCTTTTACATTTTGTTTTAATGTTTCAACAACATCATCAAAGTTGACACCATTTGGATATCTTAAATTTAAATTAAAGCGATATGATCCATTAATGGTCGACATAGCACCTAAGTTTATTGTAAGATCACCCATTTCTTCATCATGATAGTTAACACCTAAATTCTTACCATGAATATCATGAATCAATCTTTCTTTAGCTAGATCTACAACTGGATGTTTGATACCAGATTCAAATATGAATTCAAAGAGTCGATCAATAGCATTTTCACCAAATTGTGGTGTAGATCCATGTGCACTCTTACCGAAAACCTTAACATAAACTAGACCATCTTTATCTTCTGTTACGCCTTTATAAGCGTTATCCTTTAAAAATGCGTTAAATAGTTTTTTAAAATCTTTAGTCGGATTTAAATATGCTTCTGCAAAATCTGGAACCATGTTATCTCTAAATCCACCAGTAAGGCTAACAATATCTTTACTATTTAATTTACCTTCTAGAAATATTCTTGAAATTCCTTTTTCTGCATATATCAAAGGAAAATCAGCATCTGGAATAAATCCTGAGACTGGAATTTCAGGATAAAGACTAAAATAATGACGAACACCACGCCATGCAGTTTCTTCATCTGTACCCAATATTAATTTAATACGTTTAGATAATTTAACATCTAATTCTTTTAAAATCTTCAATGCATAATAAACAGCAATCGTTGGACCTTTATCATCTTCAGTTCCACGACCATACATTTTGTTATCATGTATCTCAGCACCATAAGCTGGATATGTCCAATCGTTACCTGCAGGCACAACATCTAAATGACCAATTGTACCAACAAATTCTTTTTGGTTTCCATAAGAAATATGACCTGCATAACCATCTAGATTAACAACATCAAATCCATCTTTTTCGCCTAGGTTTAACATAAAATCTAGTGATTCTTTAATGCCTTGGCCAAAAGGTGCACCCACGCGGTTTGGATCATATGTAGTTAATTCTGAATTTATTTTTATTAATCCAGTTAAATCATTTATGATTTCATCTTTTCTTTTTAAGACTTCATTTTTAAAATCTATTTTCATGATTATCATCTCCTTATTCAATTGTAGCATAAATCGAGCAATAATTTAAATGATTTCGACAAAAATAGGTGCACAAATCGCACCTATTTCATTTTTTTATACGATAACTTCTTCCAAATTAAATATTATATAATCTGGTGCAAACTGTTGACTACTCTTGCTTTTCTAAAGTTGGTTC
>CAYJDZ010000068.1:0-7255 GCA_964368955.1 uncultured Mariniplasma sp. | reverse complement strand
AAGGAATCATTAAAAATAACATCTGTTAAATTTGAGTAATATAATTTTAAGGATTCATAATCTTTAAATAAATCTGGATTAAACTGATCTTCATTAATTTCGATATAGGGAATCGCATAGACTAAATCTTCAAAGGCAATGGTTAAATAACCACTGTATAAATAAAATAGATCTTCTTTTTTATCATACATCATCGTAAATAAGCTTTCATCTTCAAAAAAGATGTAATAGCTATTAAGATTAGGGTCATCAAAGGTGAGTTTGGATATGTAGCTTTCATGAGAAATTACATTTTTTTCAATAAATACATCTGCGTTTGACGATCTAAATTTGATATAAGTGCTTCCATGATCGTTAACATATTCATATTTGGTGACCATATAATTTCCAAATGAAAGATTTTTCATATTAAATCTGGATTGGATTTCTACACTTTCAAATAATATCAGCAACAAAGCAGTCACTATTAAACCAAATATAATAATGACACCGCTATAAATAGTTGCGCTTTTTTCTTTTTTTGTCATTGATATCCCTCCAGTCTTTCTCATATTATATCACTTTATCACAAACTAGATAAAATACATGCCTTGTTAACAAATCAATTTTAAAAAAATAATCATTGGAAAAAGGCCAATGATCATTTAATCTTTTTATCATTTATGCTTGATAAGGTCCCCAAGGAGAGTTATCAGGATCTGTGTAAACTCTTACTCCTTTGTTTAAAAGATTGATTTGTTCTACGTCTTCTTTTGATAAATCAATATCTTTTGCTTCAAAGTTTTCAAGTATTCTTTTTGGTGTTACTGATTTTGGAATCATCACAATACCTCTTTTTAATCCCCAAGCAATAACAATTTGAGCAATTGACTTTTGATATTTATTTGCTATCTCCCCTAGTTTTTCACCACATATACCTTCAAACACGCCACCTTTCATCAAAGGTCCATAAGATTCTAGTTGAATACCTTTTTCATCAAGATATTTCTTTAATGGTGCTTGAGAAAGCCCTGGATGACATTCAACTTGATTAATTTGAGGTTTAATTTGTGCTATTTTTAAGATATCCTCGATGTGATGAATTTGAAAGTTTGAAATTCCAATTGCTTTTGCTTGACCTAATTTATAAATAGATTCAAAAAACTGCCAAGTTTGTTGGTTGATTTTAGAATCACTATTTGGCCAGTGAATGAGATATAAATCAACATAATCAACCTTTAATTTCTTAAGCGATTCTTCAAATGCAATCTTCATTTTTTCAGGTGTTGAATGAACTCTTTGTTTGGTTGTAATGAATAATTCTTTTCGATCTATTTTTGAATCAAAAAGGGCTTCTCCGATACTTGCTTCATTTTGATACATTTGTGCTGTATCTATATGGCGATAGCCTACTTCAAGCGCATATTTTACTGTATCATAAGCTTGTTTCCCATCAGGTGTTTTAAATGTACCAAGTCCTAATTGAGGCATTAAGATACCGTTGTTTAACTTTACATAGTTCATAGGGCACAACCTTTCTGTAATTTCTTTATTTTATCTGGTGTTAAGTCTTTTAAGACTCTAAATAGCATCTTTTTTGCACTTTCTAAGTCACTTAAATCCATCATTGCTGCTGTTGAATGGATGTATCTTGCAGGAAGACCAATCGTTGTTGCCAAGACACCATCATTCAAATCTAGTGCTTTTGCAGCATCTGTGCCACCTTTTGAAACAAAATATTGATGATTAATTTTATGTTTTGTTGCTAGTGCTACAAAATAATCAAGTAGTCCTTGATGCATGACATTTCTTGGATCATAAAGTCTTAATAAAAACCCACTTCCAAGTTGTCCTAGGCTATCATTTTTAGTCATATCATTAACAGGTGATGCATCAAGTGCTAAAAAGATATCAGGCATAAACTTATTAACAGCAGTTTCTGCTCCTCTTAAACCAACTTCTTCTTGGACAGTTGCGCCAATAATCAGGTGATATGGTAGTTTTTTACCTGAAAAAGCTTTTATTGCCTCTAAGGCAAGCCCACATCCATAACGGTTGTCTATCGCTTTAGAGATAACTCTTTTTTTATTTTGAGTATACGCAAATGGGTTGTCAAATAAAACCATATTACCTAGTTCTACGCCAAATGATAATGCTTCTTCTTTAGTTTGTGCACCTATATCTAAGATTAAGTCACTAATCGTTGTTTGTTGATCAACTTTAAGGTGAGGTGGTATTGCGCCAATGACACCTTTAATGATTCCTTTAGAAGTGTGAACCTTTAAAACTTGAGAAATAAAAACTTCCCCGTTTAATCCCCCTATATTTTGAAGTTTCAACATCCCTAATTCAGTAATGCCAACAACCATTAAACCGACCTCATCCATATGGCCTGCGACCATCACTGTTGGTGCATCATTCATATCAGCTTTTTTAATCGCAAAAATAGACCCTAAATGATCGGTTTCTATTTGAAAGTCTTTATATGTTTGCATCTCTTTTTTCATATATTCTCGAACTGGTTTTTCATATCCAGAAGTAGCTTCTAAGTGAAATAAGTCTTTATAAATTTTGTTTAGCATCTTTTTTTTCTCCAATCAGTTGATAAATAGGTCCTAATGGACGTTTTTTGATTTCATATTCTGTCATGTATGCTGATCTTTCTAAATCGTAGTTGACATCTATTAATGAAAAATGAGGTGTCATATATTCAATTGATGACTCAAACAACTCTAAGTGATCCGTTCTAAACTGTATTTTTGCATCATCTTTTAACATATTTAAATAAAGTTTTAAGAAACTCGTATAAGTTAATCTTCTCTTGTGATGCTTTGGCTTTGGCCAAGGATCACTAAAGTTTAAATAAATGCCATCAATCTTTTGACCTTTAAAATAAGTCTCTAAATATTTAGCATCTGCTAAAACAATCATAAGATTGTCTATGTTTTGTTCTAGTTTTTTCTCTAAAACGCGGTAAATCACATAAATATTGATTTCCATCGCAATAAATAGATCATCTGGGTTATTCAGAGCAAGCTCAGTTATAAATTGACCTTTACCACAGCCAATTTCTAAGAAAACGCGTTTATCTTTTGGTAGATCTAATGGACTAACACTTGTAATCACACCATGTTCTTCTAAAAGACTAACATTTACATATTTTATTCTTTTCTGTCTCATATATACCCCTACATATAGACTTAAAGTGGCACAAAGACCACTTTATAAGTTTTTTAAGCTAAACGTCCTAATCCTTCTGTCATAATAAAATCGCTTAATGCAGTTAATGCTTTTTCACTATCACGTCCTGAAGCAGTAATTTTAACTTCTTCACCTTTATAAATCCCTAGTGACATGAGTCCCATAATTGATTTTAAATTGACAATCTTACCCATTGCCTCTAGCATAATTTCTGCTTCAAAGCTCATCGCAAGATTTACAAGTCTTGTTGCTGGTCTCGCATGAATACCGTATTCAGATGTTACGAGAAATTTTTGTTCCATTAGTCTTCCTCTTTTCTTTTTTCATTTAAATAGTTAAATACGTCTTTTGTGTGTTCTTTTACCAATAATGTTATCTTCTTACCTGTGAGAAATGCTGGTGTATCTGTCTTTTTTAATAAATTTTGATCCACAGCTTTTATACTGATAAGTTCAACTTGAATTCTTTGTTGCTTCATCTCTAATGATTTAAGATTTTTTGATCTGCCAAGTGCTTGGTAGATATCATTGAGATATGAGGCTTCTAGAAGGTGGACTGGCGTTTTTTTCTTAGTCAAAACCAGAAACATTAAGCCAATAATTAATAAGATTGCTATCCCTATAGCTATATAGATGTATAGAATAGGTATAGATAATAATAAGTTAAACATTTAATACATCCTCCGTCTATATAAATTATAACGATTTTTCTTCAAAAATTCAATCACTTAATTAACATTGCGTCACCAAAAGAAAAAAATCGGTATTTATCCTTAATGGCAAGCGCGTATGCTTCCATCACAAAATCTCTTCCTGCAAGTGCACTAACAAGCATCATGAGTGTTGATTTAGGAAGATGAAAGTTAGTAATCAGCTTATCAACTGCCTTAAATTCATATCCTGGATAGATAAATATGTTTGTTTTAAAAGTGCCTGCATGAAAACCTTGATCATAATTAGATTCGATTGTCCTAAGTGAGGTTGTCCCTACACAAACAAATTTCTTACCCATGCTTTTTGCCTCATTTAAATCTTTTGCACTATCTAGAGAAAGTGTATAGGTCTCACTATGCATATCATGAGCCTCAACTTGATCAACTGAGACAGGTCTAAAGGTACCAAGACCAACGTTGAGTGTTACAGGGATTATTTTTATCCCTTTATCTTTAATTTTTGCTAATAAATCTTTTGTAAAGTGAAGACCTGCAGTTGGTGCTGCAGCACTTCCTGGATGTATCGCATAAACAGTTTGATATCTATTTTGTTCTTTTAAGTATTCTGTGATATAAGGTGGCAGTGGCATTGTACCTAATTTTTCTAAGACTTCAATTAAAATGCCTTTATAGATGAGCCTATACTCTCTTAAACCCTCTTCTAAAACTTTCACACATACCATTTCTAATTGATCATTAAAATTGATTTTAGTCCCTAATTTGACACGCTTAGCAGGCTTAGTTAAAGCTTCCCAAACATCTTTTTCTTTTTCTTCTAATAATAAGACCTCAATAGTCGCGTCTGTTTTCTCTTTAATACCAATGAGGCGTGCTGGGATAACTTTTGTGTCATTTAAGATTAAAACATCATTTGAGTCTAGTAAGTCAATGATGTTGAAAAAATGTTTATGTTCAATCTCTTTTTTATCTTTATTTAAAACCATCAGTCTTGAATGGTCTCTCATTTCACTTGGATGTTGAGCGATTAACTCTTTGGGGAGTATAAAATCGAAGTCACTTACGTTCATTTATCAAAAATTCCTTTATAAAATTTTATGCCTAAAGCTTGATAGGTCTTTTCTGTTGCCATACGTCCTCTAGATGTTCTTTTAATGTAACCTTCCATTAAAAGATAAGGTTCATAAACATCTTCAACTGTAATCATTTCTTCTGAAATAGAAGCGGCAATGGTTTCTATACCAACAGGACCACCACCAAATTTTTCAACAATTGATTTTAAATAGCGATAATCGGTATGATCAAGTCCATTATCATCAATTCCTAATTTTGATAATGCATGATCTGTAATCTCTTTTGTGATGATACCATCCCCAATAATTTCTGCGAAATCTCTGACTCTTCTAAATAGACGGTTTGCGATTCTAGGTGTACCTCTACTTCTTCTTGCAAGGGATATCACAGCATGAGGATCAATTTCATTTTGATAAACTTTAGAAGTTCTAATCACTATTTTTTCTAAGTCTTTAGCATCATAATAATTTAATCTAAACACCACACCAAAACGGTCTCTAAGAGGCGCTGATAAGTCCCCAAAGCGAGTTGTTGCCCCAATGAGTGTAAAGGGTGGCAGATCAATTCTAATGCTTCTAGACTCATGGTCTTTACCAATGACGATATCTAAGACATAATCTTCCATCGCAGCATACAAGACTTCTTCAACAAAACGAGGCAGTCTATGAATTTCATCGATGAATAGTACATCACCTGGTTCTAATGAAGATAGCACTGCAGCTAAATCGCCACTTCTTTCAATAGCAGGTCCACTGGTTACTTTAATGTTAACACCTAATTCATTTGCTACAATTTGTGCTAATGTCGTTTTACCAAGACCAGGAGGACCATATAAGAGCAAATGATCAAGTGCTTCTTTACGCTTAAGCGCAGCCTTAATATAGATATCAAGCATTTCCTTGATATCATCTTGGCCAATATATTGGTCAAGAGATTGTGGACGAAGTGATTGATCTTCATCTTCTTTAATTGACATTGCAGTGATGATACGTTCTTTATCCATGATCTTTTTCCTTTATTATTTCATTAATAATTTAAGTGCTTCTTTGATCATTTGTTCAACAGTGTTAGTTGAATCTATTTTAGCAACAACTTTTTTAATCTCAGCTTTAGAATATCCAAGCGCAGATAACGCTTGTGCAACATCTGATTCTTGAATCGAGGTAGGTTCTAATTCGTCAGTTACAAGTTTTCCTTTTAAATCAAGGATAATCTGTTGTGCACTTTTTGGCCCAATTCCAGGAAACTTAGTTAAAAACTTAACATCAGAAGTTTCTATAGCCATAATGATTTCTGTGATTTGGTCGCTAGCAAGTATCGATAGTGCACTTTTTGGCCCAATCCCAGAAACACTAATTAATCTTAAAAACAAATCTTTGCTCTCTAAGCTTTTAAACCCATAAAGAGCATTAATATCTTCTTTAACATAATGATGCGTATAAACATGTACCTCTTGATTAAGCTTGTAATTGTATGGTGTTGGTGATAAAATTAAATATCCAACTCCATGATTTTCAACGACGATATAATTTGGTTTAATAAGCGTTACAACGCCTTTTACATATGCATACATGATATTTCACCTAGCTTTTTGTCTTTTCATGTTATTATAACATTTTTTGACGGTTTTTTCTATCTATATGGGTGATTATGATATAATAATTTTAGGAAGTGATATTCATTTTAAAGTTAGATATTATTGACGAGTTCGAAAACGAATTCAAGAAAGAATTGAATCAAGAACAAAAATATCTGCCGATTTTGAAAAAATTGGTGGTTCTTTTAAACGATATCAAACCAACTTACCTTTGGATTAACGACCATTTAACTTTTGAACAAAAGATTGCGTTAGATGTTAGCTTACAAATTCACAAGAATTACGCCTATGAAATTGACTATCAAAACACTGAATTAAAAAACTTCGTTGAATCCCATAAACAAATGATTGATCAACTTCAAAAAGATAAAATAGCTAAACTACAAATCCTTAATTTAGAACAAAAAGACATCATCAAAGATGTTGAAATTCAAAAAACTAGACTAAAAGCGACCTTTGATGAAAAACATAAAAAATTAGAACAACAATTAAAGCGTGAACTTGCTCAATTCGATAAACAAAAAATTATCGCAAGAAAAGAAAACCAGGAACAAACTCAAGCCATTGAAGAAGAACAAAAAGTGACCCTTCTCAATCTTGAAAAAGTATATGCTCAAATCATTCATGAAGTCAATTTAAACATCGAACAATATGAAAATGACATGAAATTAGAACTTGAACATAATGAAACGCACTTTGTTGATATCAAAAATGATAACGACAAAGTATACCTC
>CAYJDZ010000067.1:4213-7292 GCA_964368955.1 uncultured Mariniplasma sp. | reverse complement strand
ATACTTATCATAATTTTTGCTAATTTTATAGTAGTCCAATTTATCGCATAGTTCTTTTCTATCGTCCAATGTATAAGAATCATAATTGCAATCATGGTTTCCTTGACTAAAAATAAAATCAACTGATTTGATTGTCTCTGTTTTTTTCAAATCATATATAATCGACTTAAAAAAAGATGTTGCAGCTTTATATTCGTTTGTTTTACCATAACATGCAATATCCCCATTAACCAAGAACACAATCTCCTTAACATTTACATTAACTTTAGACTTAATACAGTTAACCATCGATTCTTTTTTATCAAATATCAAATTATCTGACCTTGTTCCAGTAAAGTGAATATCACTCATTAAAATAAAGATACAATCCATTTTCTCACCTACATACATAATTATCCGTATATTTTATGCATGCTTCCCCTTTCAAATAAGTTAAAAAATTCTTTGTGTATAAAAAATTGTAGCAATAATATTTACTCTGATTTCAAATCAAAAGTTCATTATCCCAAACCTACCCTATAGAATGTAAAACACTACAAATTCCAGTTCGTAATCACATCACATTAAGTAGTTTTTTTGGATGCTTTCATGGATGGATGGATTTATTAAATTATTTACAGTATAATCGCACCTCAAAAAATACATTTTATCGCTTAAATAGGCTATTTTTCGCTATATTTTACACACAATCAAACATCTCTTTGGTGCCTTTTTTATGACTTGAACTTACATCTCTAATCTATTTTAGATTTTCCTAAAACTGCTTCTTCACCCTTCTAGGACTCGCATAAACACTCAATGCTTCTTTTATAGTTCTAATCTCTATAGATCCTCTTTCTGCTGACTCCCCATCTGCATTCCATAAAACATTATCATTTGTTACTATACTAAAATGATTTCCAACTAAATGGAAATCTTCTCTTAACTTCTTTCCACCCCTAATAAAAGAAGATGCTAATCTAAATCTTCTAAACCTTCTTCTACTTGTGAACACTCTAAGCTCAAAAAGACCATCGTTTAACTTACTTCTTGAAAAGTTAACAAGTCTCATCCCACCAACACGATTAGAATTCAAACCTAAAACCATCATACAATCTGTATCTAATACTTTCCCATCATATTCAATATGAATGGGATAGTTATATTCTTGAACAAAATCTTTCATCGCCGCAAACACATAAGCTAGATATCCATATTTTTTTATATGTCTTCTAGAAACGTCATAACTAATCTTAGACAAAACACCGCTTGCTGCGGTGTAGACAAAATAGCGATCATTCATTTGATTGATATCCATCATCACTGGCTTTTGTTTCATATACATTCTTATAGCTAAATATAGATTTCTAGGAACTCCCAATATTGCTGCGATATCATTTGCTGTGCCACTAGGCAAGATCGCAAGACTTGGTCTAACTTCTGACTTCATCATGCCATTAACAACTTCATTAATCGTGCCATCGCCACCAGCAACTAAAAAAACATCATATTCTTTTGCATGTAAAAAAGCATGATTTTCTAAGTCTTTTGGTTTTTTAGATTCATATATATCTAACTCTAAGTCTCTATTATCAAAATAGCGTTTGATGAATGGAATTTTGGTTTTGATTTTAGACCTACCACTTACCGGATTATACATTAATAGGTATTTCATAATATGGCCCCTTTTGCACATTCTATCACATTTCTTAAAATTAAAAAAGAGCTCTATGCTCTTTCAATCATCAAGTGCATCTTATTTGAATCAAAGAGATTGGTAAACCCCAATCACTTTGATGTCATATACAGGTTTTAACTGTTCAAATATATGCTTAATTAATTCAATTTGTTCTACTTTTCCTTCTAATTCAATAAAGAAATGATAAGTTCCAATTTCTTTTTTAGTGGGTCTTGACATAATAGATATTAAATTGATGTTTTCTTTAGCAAATACGTTTAAGATATCAAATAATAATCCTGGTCTATCAACTTTAGGGGTAATGATTATAGATGCCTTAATATCCTTTTTATCTCCATATAACTTAGTTTTAGATTCATTTGATTTAACAATAAAAAATCTTGTATGATTTACCGCTTCATCAGTGACATTCATAATAACCAGTTTTTCATTTTTAACTAAATGATTAGGAACGATAGCCGCTGACATCTTATCTTTTAAGTAAAGATCATATGAAACAACGTTACTATCAGTGACGATAATATCGATATCATCATACTTGTTCAAAAATTTTAAACATTGGTTTTTTGTTGCATATTGAACATAGATTACCTTAACATCTTTTAACTCTAAATGACTAACCATGCTAAAAGATATATCAAGTCTAATTTCACTATCTACATGAAACCCAAACTCTAAGAGAAGATCGATGTGTTGTCCAATGTATCCTTCTAATGTGTTTTCTATTGGAAGGATCCCAATCCCTACTTCTTTAATCAACTTCATGACTTCTCTAATATTTTTAGCATAGACATGCTCAAAATATTGAACTATCTTTTGCTCATATAAAGAGCAAGCTTCATCTGAGTATGTATGCTTAGGACCTAAGACTGCTATTTTATTCATCTATATGACCTACCTTTCCAAGACAAAGAAAAAAGACCTTTCATCTATTGTACATGATATTAATCTCTTGTCCAATATTATTTAGGTCTTTTTATATTTTTATATCTACATATGAATGGGTTTATCAATCGCTCCAAGTGCCGCTTCCATGATGACCTCAGATAGTGTTGGATGTGGATGAACGGTATTTGCAATTTCATATGCTGTACCTTCTAATTCCATCGTCACTCCAAGTTCTGCGATCATATCAGATGCGTTATATGCTAGGATATGTGCTCCTAATATTTCTTTATACTTTTCACTGACTAACAATTTAACAAATCCATCTTTTTCATTATCTGCAAGTGCTTTTCCACTCGCCATGAGTGGGAAAGTAGATGATTTATATTGAATCCCTTTTTCTTTTAGTTCTTTTTCAGTCATGCCTACAGAGGCAATCTCTGGAGACCCATAAACAGCGTTGGGCATTCTACCATAGTTCATCTGCTTATCATGACCTAATAAGTTTTCAACAAC
>CAYJDZ010000067.1:0-4113 GCA_964368955.1 uncultured Mariniplasma sp. | reverse complement strand
CCTAGCGAATTAAAAATAGTCGCAAACTCTACCCCAATGACTCCGCCACCAATAATGACTAAGTTTTGAGGTGCCACTTCTATTTGTAACATTTCTCTTGATGTTCTTGCGAATCCTTTTTCATAAGCATCTTTGAGTCCATCAATTGGTGGAACAATTGGAGATGCACCAGTTGCAAGAATTAAGTTCTTACAAGTAAGTGTTTCACCATTAACTTCTACCTTATCTTTAGCTAAAACTTTGCCTAATCCATTAAAAACTTCGACTCCACTTTTTTTCAAAAGGCCAGCGACTCCAGTTGTTAATTTTTTAACAACCTTATTTTTTCTTTTCATCATCTCTGTCCAGTCAAAGCCAATCTTACCATCAACTAAAACACCATACTCACTAGCGTGCGTAAGTGTTTTATAAACTTTAGCGTTTTTTAAAAGAGTCTTTGTTGGAATACATCCGTGATTTAAACAAACGCCGCCAACAACTTCCTTTTCAATTAACGCAACTTTTAAATTATTTTGACCTGCTTTAATTGCAGCTACATAACCACCAGGTCCGCCGCCTAAAACGATTAAATCATAAGTTTTCATATTTTCACCTTAACTTAATAATAACATCATCGGCTCAGATAATAAAGACTTAATTTCATTTAAGAATCTGCCAGCGTCTGCGCCATCAATCACTCTGTGATCGACTGCAAGGGATAATGGAAGAACATAACTGATTTTTATTTCATCATCTACAACAACAGCCTTTTTCTCAATCTTACCAATGCCTAAGATACCAACCTCAGGATGATTGATAATTGGTGTGCCATAAGCAACGTTAGCGGCTCCAAAATTAGTGATACTAAAGGTTGTGTTTTGTAGTTCTGCTAATTGAACTGTACGGTTTACTGTACGCTCTGCAACATTTTTAATCTCTCTAGCAAGTTCTAAAATACTCATCTTGTCTGCATTTTTGATATTTGGCACAATCAGGCCATCTTTCGTATCTACAGCCATCCCAATATTATAGAACTTTTTAACAACCATTTGTTCATTTTCTTGATCAAAGCTCGCATTAAATAATGGGAATTTCTTTAACGCAAGAATAGTTGCTTTCATGACAAATGCCATGTAAGTTAATTTAACATCTTGAGCTGCTGCTTGTTCTTTAACTTTATTTCTTAAATCAACTAATTTATCAACACTAACCTCATCCATTAAAACAGTATGAGGAATAATTTGTTTAGATAGCGTCATTGATCTAACAATCGCTTTTCTTAATTTAGAGATCTTAATGAGTTCAACTTCACCTTCACTTGATACCTTAACTTGTGGGACTTGATATGAACTTGGTTTAGATATATTCTTTTCAGAAGCTTTTTTAATGTCTTCTTTTAGGACTCTACTATTTTCGCCACTACCTTCAATGGTTCTAATATCGACACCTAAATCTTTAGCCATTTGTCTTGCTACTGGTGTAGCAAGTACTTTTTTATTTAAAACAACTTCCTTTTTAGGTCCACTATGTTCACTTGATGATGCCATCACAGCTGAAGAGACTTCAATCTCTCCAATAACCCCTTGAGGTTCTTTTTCATCTTCTTCAGATATAGGCGCTTTTTTAGGTTCTTCTTTAACTTCTTTGACTGTTTCTTTTATCTCTTTTTTTCCAGTACCATCATCAATGACCACTACAGTTTCACCAACATGAATGGTTCCACCTTCTTCGACACCTATTTTCGTAATAATTCCATCAACAGGTGATGGCAATTCAGCATTAACTTTATCAGTTTCGACAACAACTAAAGTCTCACCTTCTTTAACCTTATCACCAACTTTGAAATTCCATTTTAAAATAACACCTTCATGGATACCTTCACCGATATCCGCAAATTTAAAATCATACATTGATTAGACCTCCTTAAAATCTAGCTACTTTTTTGATCTCAGCAGCAATTCTTTCTGGTTGAATGAAATGATGCATTTCACCTTTCGCAAGTGGCACTGTGATATCAAAACCAGTAACTCTAGTCGGTGCAGCTTCTAGATATAAAAATGCTTTCTCATTTACAAGTGAAATTAATTCTGCACCTGGTCCATAAGTTTTTACAGCTTCTTGAACAACTAAGAATCTGCCTGTTTTTTTAACTGATTCTATAATTGTTTGTTCATCAATTGGATTAATTGTTCTAAGATCAATTAATTCAACACTAATGTTTTCATCTTTAAGCATTTCAATCGCTTTTTCAGTTTCTCTCATCATCGCTCCCCAAGCAACCACAGTAATATCTGTGCCTTCTTGAGTGATTTTAGCTTTTCCAATTGGAATGCGATACATTTCATCAGGCACTTCTTGTTTACCTGAACGATAAATTCTCTTAGGTTCCATAAAGATTACAGGATCTGGATCTTCAATTGCTGAGATCATTAATCCTTTTGCATCATATGGTGTAGAAGGAAAAACAACTTTTAATCCAGGAATATGACCCAGTAGTGTTTCAAGTGATTCACTATGGTGTTCAAGCGCTCTAATGCCTCCACCTACAGGAAATCTCACAACGATAGGCAGACCATGTTTACCACGACTTCTATTTCTATATCTTGCCATATGAGTCACAATTTCAGTATAACCCGGGAAAACAAACCCATCAAACTGTAGCTCTGCTACAGGTTTAAGTCCATTAATTGCCATGCCTACAGCATTACCTGTAATTGCAGCTTCTGCAATAGGGGTATCAAATACTCTATCTTCACCATATTTCTTTTGGAGACCTGCAGTTACTCTAAATACGCCACCTTCATAACCCGTATCTTCACCATAAACGATTACAGTTGGGTCATCAGCTAATTTTTGATCTAATGCTTGATTAATTGCGGTCAATAAGTTAATAACTGCCATGATTATTTGCCTCCTTCGCTAAGAAATTTCTTATGTGTTTCATACTGTTCTGTTAATTGTGGTGTCATTTCTTTATAAGTGTATTTAAACACATCAAGTAATTCTGCAACGCCTGATTGTTCAACTTTTTTAAATGTTTCACCAACAAAAATATTGTTTTCTTCATCTAATTTTTTGTCTTCTGCTTCAGTTAAATATCCTTTATCTATTAAATACTTCTTGAAACGGATCATTGGATCTCTTTTTTCCCAAATATCAACTTCTTTTTGATCACGATAAAGCGTTGGATCATCAGATGTCGTATGTGGCCCTAGACGGTATGTCACTGCTTCAATTAAAACAGGACCTTTACCACTTCTTGCATATTCAATTGCGGTTTGCATCGCAACATACATCGCTAAAACGTCATTGCCATCAACTTGCATACCAGGAATTCCAAAAGCATATGCTTTTTGAGCAAGTGTTTCTGCTTTAGTTGCTTTTGATCTTGGTGTTGAAATCGCGTATTGATTATTTTGAATCATTACGACTAAAGGTAAGTCAAATGAAGCTGCGAAATTTAGCCCTTCATAAAACTCTCCATGTGAAGTCCCACCATCACCAATTGATGATACAGCAACTTCATTCTTCTTTAAAATCTTCGATGCATAGGCTAAGCCTGATGCATGGTTGATTTGTGAACCGATGATAATATTAATCGGAAGTACTTTAACGCCTTCATCAAAGTGACTACCCCATTCATTACCATACCAATATAAATACATTTGTTCTAAAGTTACACCGCGATAAAGCATCGCGTTTAACTCTCTAAATGCTGGAACAAACCAATCTTGTTCAGCCATTGCAGCAGCCGCACCGACCTGTGCAGCTTCTTGCCCTCTATTTGGTGCATATGTAAGCATTCTGCCTTGTCTTTGGTATTGCATTGCCTTAATGTCGGCAACTCTACCTAAAGTCATTGTCTTATACATTTTTAAAAGTGTTTCTTTATCAATGTTAGGTTCTAATTCTTTATTTACAATTTTGCCTTTTTCATCTAGAATTGATAATTGTTTCTTCTTAAGCGGATCATAGTCTTTAAACAACATATCTCAGCCCTCCTTGGTTTTTACACTCTCATTATACTAAAGGCATACTTTTATATCAAAAGGTTTGCTTGAGGAACGCATGTATTGCTTTATACACTCAAATTATGGTAAACCGTTGTTTTTTCAAAGTCTTTTTATATTTTAT